>NZ_LVWH01000199.1:0-38449 GCF_001909045.1 Paenibacillus sp. P3E
ATATTTTTCTTATTCTGCTGATTTTGCATTTTCACAACAGCTGATCACACTATTAAATTACATTATTATCCATTTTTCCGTGGTTCACATACACAGGGGGGATCATCAAAAATAACGCTTGTAGTGTAAAAACACAAAGATATAATTGATTTAACGGCGCCGTAATAAACCGAATAGGAGTTTTACTCATGGAATTATTTACAGTTAAATCAATTGGAAAAGTTTGCGTTGATAAAAAGGGAACTCGCTTAAAACTGGATAAAGAATATATCCCGGCTCTTACCAATCTTGAGGGATTCAGCTATATCAATATTCTCTGGTGGTTTGATCAATGTGACCATTCAGACTCTCGCTCAAAACTAATTGAAAAAAGCCCATACAAAGACTCACCGGAGATGTTGGGAACATTTGCAACACGCTCTCCAGAACGTCCCAACCCTATTGCACTAACTTGTGCTAATATTACGTACATTGAGGCAGAAAATGGTGTTGTCGGGTTAGCCTATATGGATGCCGAGCATGGAACCCCCATTTTGGATATTAAGCCCTACACACCAAGTCTTGACCGGGTAGAAAATCCTTCTATGCCTCAGTGGTGTGCTAGCTGGCCAAAAAACGTGGAGACTTCAGGAGATTATGACTGGAGTAAAGTCTTTAACTTCTAGCTATAATAAGGTCTGGGCGATTTGATACTTACCTTTATGAATGCATTTCAGATACATCTCTCATCATGCAAAAAAACGGGGGCGTCCCAAAAGCCATGAATGGCTTCTTGGGACGCCCCTTGGTTTTGGAGTAGGATGCACATGGGAACTTGGTGAGGACACTCCGCGAACGGACCGTTGTTCCAATTGCAGTGCTCTCCAGATTTTTTTCATTCCCCTTAGCGGTGAAAATCCGGAGATCAAGGCGGCCGCGGCCGCTTTTCCACAATCAGTCCGTCCTCTGCTGAAGTATGAGCAATATCAACACCCGCTTGGGTACCGAAACAGCTTCAGTAAGACAGACCCTCCCCCTACTCAAGCTCGCTCCCAATTCCTTTTTCTCTTGCAATCTTTACGTAGTACACCGCTGTAGCGATATCGAAGACGGCCATACCCATCGGGCAGAAAAAGATCGGCTCATCTGCGGCGAAATCCGCAAAGCAGCGGCGGCTGACGACATCGGTAATCTTTCGCGTACCTTCACAAGTCAGTCCCTGCTCCAGATGGAGCTGCTCAATGTCGGTATTCTCACGGCACACTTCATCCCAATCGTCCACGATGATGGCTTTTACTGAAGCTAACGCCTCCGGCTTATAATCACGCAGTGAAACATTCAGCAAAAGACTGCCTTTTGCAGGGGGAAGATCAATATACCGATGATTGGATACGGTACAAGTGATGAAGATATTGGAATGCCGGTAGACATCTGCCCAAGTCTTAGCTACTTCGATCCTGTCCCTGTAGATAGGCGGGATTCCTGACAAATCTGCTCCCCTTATGTCAAAGATACGGATAGATTCGATCCGGTCTCCATACAATGCTGCAGCCATTTGAAAATGATACTGACCAATCGGCCCCCAGCCGATAATGCCTAGATGAATTCGGACCAGCGGGCGTGCCTCCATAAAATAACGAATCATCAGCCCGCTGATGGAGGCCGTCCTTACAATGCTGGGCATCGGCGAGTTGAGGATGGCTGAAGGTTCGCCCGTAGCGGGATTATTGAGCACGATAATGCTATGCGCGCGGGGAAGACCCGCCTGGATATTATCCGGGAAGCTGGAAATCCACTTGATCCCTGCTGCATTCACCTCTCCTCCAGCGTACGCAGGCATGGCAATAATCCGGTTCCGGGCATTGTTATACCTTAGGTATGGCTTTACTGGCTGGGCGTAATCACCTGAATCCATAATGCGCACTGCAGACTCTACCGACTCCACAAGGGCAGGCCAATCCAGGCCAACTTCCCGAAGATCCCGGTCGTTTAAGTACAGCATCCCGCTTCCTCCCCATATCCTGTCTTATCTTCCAAGGTCGGTTCTGTCCTCAGCCGAAAGTTCCCGGCCGAATTGGCTCTGAATCCAGACATCTGAATATACAGTATCGAGGTAACGTTCTCCCTTGTCATGCAGAATGACCGCACAGACCGATCCCGGTGTCAATTCCGGCTCCATCTTTTTAACGGCTGCAATAATCCCCCCGGAGGATGCGCCAGCCAGAACCGATTCGCTCCGGGCGAGTGCCCGGCAGCCTTTGACAATATCCGAGTCCGAGACATGGATGATACGATCGATCAGGCCGGTTCTGCAGAAGGGCGGTACGATACCGGCACCGAGTCCCGGGAAGCGCCGCTGACCCTTATTTCCTCCAAAAATAGCGCTCCCCTCTGCGTCAACAGCAACAATCTTAGTCTTAAGCCCGTGATCCCTTGCATATTCTGCGAGGCCCCGAATCGTGCCGCAGGTACTGACGCTGCAGAACAAATAATCCACCCGCCCAAGCTCAGCCACAATTTCCTTCATGGTCGTATGGTAGTGAGACAGATAATTATGGGGATTCGCATACTGATTCGGCCAGTAGCTGCCCGGTATTTCCGCCAGGAGCTGCTGCACACGGTTCAGCCTGGCGGGCAAAAACTCGCCTGTTTCGGGGTCGGGACCCGGGACCAGATCTATTTTTGCGTCCAATGCCTTCAGGATTTGCAGATTCGTGTCTGTTGTTCTGGGGTCGACCACGCTGATAAAACGCATCCCCAAAACCTTGCAAATCATCGCCAGGCTGATCGCCATATTTCCCGAGCTCGATTCAATGACGGAAGTTCCCGGCCCGATGATCCCTTCCTTCCAGGCTTCCCGGATCATCCGCAGAGCCGGACGGTCCTTCGCACTTCCGCCGGGGTTCAGCAGCTCCATTTTCGCGTAAACCTCAAATCCGCTTTTCTGGAACAAGTGATTCAGCTTGATTAAGGGCGTGTTTCCGATGGCCGACAAAATGCCGCGATTCAGGTATATATCAGGCCCGCTATTATCTTTGTCTTTCTGGTAATACAGTTTTTTGTTCTTCACCTGCCCGCGCTCCAGCGGCTCCTCCGCAGTTACGATGATGACCTCAATCGCATCAAGCAGATGGTTACGAATCATTCTGCCGATTTCGGGAATGCACTCCCCGATTTCCTCCCGGATGGCCGGAATAGCGGAGTTTTCCGCAGATTTGCTCTGAATATACACAGTCAGTGCATTGTCCTCTACGCTAACGCGGATGATCGCATCCTCAAGATGACGGTATACAACCCGTTCAATATCGTACAGGCTGATTTTTTCCCCGTGCTTCAATTCCCGGCCCACCCGTTTGACAATAGACGCAAAGCTCTGCCTCTCTACACCGCCATCCATCACAGGCCTGAAGTCTCTTACAACGTCATAGGTAACAAAACGGATGGCAGGCAGCATCTTGCGGACGCATGAGGTAAGCACCAGGATACTCTCGTCCTTTGCCAGCGGTCTCCATTCCCCGCCTAACTCCTGTATCCCGATCCCTTCCGCATAAATGCCGTCAGCGAGAATATACCGGCCAAGATCATGGGAGTAATAAGCAATCGTCCCCATTTCAATGGAGCCGTACGTATCAATGATGTCACGCGGCTCCAGACCGAACAGGCGGGCCATGTTGCACTGCCACTCAGGTGTGGCGATTTCCCCGACCAGAATGATCTTGCGGATTCCGAAGGCAAGCGGATTGTCTGTAGCATATACGATATGGTCGAGGATAGAAGGCATCGTATACAGCAGGTCCGGCTGGAATGCCTCAAGCTGTTCAATATGCTGCTGAATCGGCAGTTCAAAGGGGATCGAGCTATTTTCCAGGCCCAGCCGTTCAAATATGGTTAGCGCAGTGTTCGCTGCATGTCCGGTACCCATGTCTGCCAAGGCTCTTGTGCACCCGCTCCCTGCGATAAGCTCACCGAACAGCTTTGTTTTGATATCTATGTAGTGCTGGTCATCTTCCTCTGAGTAGAGAATCGCCTTCCGGTCGCCAGTGCTTGTGCCCGATGTCCTGTATACGGCAAGAGAAGGGTCAGCTGGCTCTGTATAATAATAGGTTTCAAGAATCTCCGTCGTCAGCAGCGGAAGCTTCTGAAGGCTATAATTGGTTTGCCCGCCGCCGATCAGCCCCTTGTACCAAGGAAATACCCCGATAACCTCAAACACCTTATCCTGTAATTTGTCCAGCAGCATCTTCGCCGCCTCCCGCTCTGCTGCAACCTGCAGCCTCTTTAGATACACACCTTCAATCATCATATGTAGCACGCTCCGGGTGTGTTCTTTTATCGTCTGCTGCCCAATCAAAAGTTCAACGATCCCCGTAAGATAGCCTATAGGCTTATTGCGACGGAGGGACGTAATGAAGGAACAAATCACACGTATATCCAACAAGCTGACGAAGACAAAGGTACTGGCTGGAAGCCAAGAGTTAAGGATGCATATCCCGGTAACGAGAAAAATGAAGCCAAGCGTGCTAAAAGAGATGCTGCAAAAATATCACATGGTGTACATTAAGCCATGCTGCGGTTCATTGGGGCAGGGTGTGATTCGGGTAGACAAATTTCCGGTCAATCGCTTGAAAAGCAGCAGTGGAAGAGATCATGACCCGAGGCAAGAGATGTCCTACCGCTATCAGGCCGGTACGCAAGTGCATAGATTCTCCGATTACGACACCGCCTATCGTGCAATCTATAGGGAAACCAAGGAGAGATCCTATTTAGTCCAAAAGGGAATCCGGCTGCTTACCTATGATGGCCGGCCCTTCGATATCCGGGTGATGGTGCAGCGGAATCTTAAGAGGGAGTGGGAGGCTACGGGGATTGCAGGACGCGTGGCGCATCCTCACAAGGTGGTGACCAACGGCAGTCAAGGAGGGACCATATATCCGGTTGAGGTGTTGTTGAACGCCTACACAAACCTAGAAAAGCGTGCAGCATTGATCGCGGCAATGAAGGAAATTGGAGTAAAGTCTGCCCATCAGTTAAGCACTGCCTTCCCCGGCCTTCAGGAAATCGGTGCAGATATTGCCTTGGACCGGCATCTGAAGCCCTGGATCCTGGAAGTGAATACAGCCCCCGATCCCTGCCCGTTCACCAAGCTGCAGGACCGTAATATGATCAACCGAATCGTAAGGTACGGCAAGGCCTATGGGCGGACTTACAATCTGAAATGTATGAAGGCGAAGCAAGGTGTGGTGTGACTCCGAGCGAAGAGGCAGGGGATCGATTTTCAGATTCGTATGAAAAAATAGAGGTTGGAACAACTAATAGACCGCCCCGGAGGAGCGGTCTACTGATTACGTTATAATCCCATCGCGGAAGAACCGGACACAGGCTCTTCTGTATACAACCTTATACACATCACGATATTATGCCTCTTGTGCAACATGTGAGTGATCCGGTGCTTTCTGGTTCATAATCGGCACCATGACCAGTGCACCAAGAAAAAATAATAATCCTGCTCCGCTATAGATCGTACCTAGCGAAAAGGCATCCTTTAACGCGCCAGCGAAAGACATGGAAATGACCATCATGCCTACGAACATCGGATTCAGAACCCCATTTACGCGGCCGACAATGGAGCTATGTGACCATTTCAGGATCATTGTGCTGATCCCGATATGAATGCAAGGGAACACAAGCCCATTCAGAAATTGAACGGTCAGCGTGAGCGGAACACTAGTCGAATACCCGACGATGACAGTGCATATTGCGCCTGCCAGCATACCTATTGCCAGCAGAAGCTGCGGCGGAACCCGCTTGGCGAAGATGGCTACGATCCCGCCACCGATCAGCATGGCTGCACCATTCACCATCAGCAGATATTGCAGGAACTCCTTACTTTTGCCCAGCCGCTCCGTTACGATAAACAGGTTGAGCGCTTGGGCAACCCCAACTGCGAGTCCGGCGAGAATAAATGCGAGTCCGAGCATACGCAGCACTTGGCTGTGCCAGACATAACGGAAGCCTTCATTGAAATCTTTACGGAACTGCCCTTTTCCAGCGGTCGTTTGAGGTTTCAAATGATCCTCAGGCAGGCGAATAAGGACGAGTGCGGACAGCAGAAAGACCACGCCCATTATAGCAATCGACGTTTCAAGGCCAAACGTGCTGTACACGAAGGTGCCGAGCATAGGTCCGAGCACCATGAAGATAGCCATGAGTGATTGGAATAGAGCCATCCCTTGCTGCAACTGTTCTTCCGGTACATGATACTTAAACAATCGCATGCTTGAAGGCTGTGAGAACTGCGATAGAATCGCTGAGATGAATGCTACAAGGTAGACGGAATGCCATGAACCGAAATGTATGGTCAAAAGTACTGCGAATACAGATACCGCAGATAATAAATCGCACCAGATCATCGTTCGCTTCGGCTTCCAGCGGTCGGCAAATGTACCTCCGATGAACGAAAAAACAAAAATAGGTGCGAACTCTGCTACGCTGATCAGCGATATGGCGTAGGGATCATTGTTTGTTTTTTCTGCAACATACAGGAGAATAGCGAAATTACGGACCCAAATGCCGATCTGCAGCAGCACGCTTGATAATAGAATGGTCTGCAGGAACCGATTGCGAAGCAGGCTTGGTGCATTGCTGCTATTTTCATGCCTATTCAATCTTATTCAACCTCCAATTGTTTGCAAAGATGCCCATTTTGATTAAATGGTATAACTCTCTTTTCATTAGTCTCACCTTTTCATATAATCTAAGTCGTATTTGTCAATTATAATATACTTAAATACTCTATATTTCTTTTTTTTTGCTAAGTTGAGTAACTTTTTTATTTGCTGGCTCATTATATATAAAAACGCAAAACAGCGCTTCTCCATTAACGGTAGAAACGCTGTTTTGTATACTATTACAGCCCCTTGACTTCAAACTCATAGATTCGCGCGGCTGTATCAGCACCCTGGGAGGGCTTAGTAATGATTAGTTTTACATAGCGGGCTTTAACTAGTGCAATCGCCTCAGTCGTCTCCGCTGCCGTGTTTCCTTGGACCTTGACGGCATCGGCCCAGTTCGTACCGTCGCTGCTCACCTGAATGGTATAATCGCTAGTATTGAACCCGGACCACTCTCCTCCGCTCTCAGCATGCTTGATGACAAAGGCACTGATTGGATGCTCGGCGCCCAGATCGACTTGAAGCCAGTGAGGCAGATTGCCAAGCGCGCACCATTTGCTGTTGTCCGTCACTTTACCGTCTACGGCATTCGGTGCTCCTTCCTTATCCCCGCAGGCCTGATCGGCTGTTACAGCTTTGCCAAGTGCCAGATTCTTCACTGAACCGGCTTCCTTGCTTACTGTGATTAGTGCCTTTTTCGACATTGTGTCTTGGCCCGAGCTGTTAGTTGCAGTCAGTGTCACGCTATATACACCTTCCTGATTGAACGTTGCCACCGGGTTCTTCGCGGTGCTGACAGCCGGGCTTCCGCCGTCGAAGGTCCATGACCAGCCTTCTGTCACTTCAGTCGACAGGTCGGTGAAGTTTACACTCTCACCTGGAGCCACCAGCGTCCGGTCGGCCTTGAAATCCGCAGTCGGCTTCGGATAAGCCGGCCAGCTGATCTTCACGCTGGAGGCCTGACCTTGCCCGTATCTTCCATTGACCGCAACGACCTTCAATACCGTTACCGCTTCCTTGTCTATTCTTCTCATCTCAGGGACGTAAAACACATGATTCGGCGTTGCCCCCATTAGCACCTCATTGCCATCGGGCAATACCCGATAGATTTCATACTGCTTCACCTGCTGATCAAGCGGTTTCCACTGCAATCTGGCATCTCCATAGATTCCATTGCGGAAATCAGATGAAGTGGCTTTCAGCCCACTAACCGCCGGGAGCGGCTGAATCGGGTCGTTGACATTTTGGATGGCGAGCTGACCAATGTGTATGGCATAA
The DNA here is from genome assembly GCF_001909045.1 of Paenibacillus sp. P3E. Lineage (NCBI taxonomy): Bacteria > Bacillati > Bacillota > Bacilli > Caryophanales > Paenibacillaceae > Paenibacillus > Paenibacillus sp. P3E. Next base: position 7,929 of record NZ_LVWH01000199.1, read on the forward strand.
TCACTTATCGTATCCCTGGTATCAAAATACAGTGACAACGCCACGATCCGTTTCCCTTTATAAGGGGTCAAATTCAGTGTTTCTGTAGTCCAGCCTGGTGATGTTTTATCCTTCACGTTAAGGAAGACAAATTGATCGGGATGGTCTGCAAAAGCAAGGCCAACCTTCAGGCTAGGCTTGTTCTGCGTTTTGTACGTAACCGACAGCTTCGTACTTGCTTCGATCTTCAGATCTGTCTTATAGAGCTTCAGATGTGTCGCATTGTCATGGCTCAGCACACCTGATACCTTCAGCGAGCTGCCGCCGTAATACGCATCGGACCAATCCAGCACCGGTGTGAGCGGTGTTCCTTTGCTGTCTGCGATCCAGCGCCATGTCGGCAGGATATCCTGCAGGCTCCGGTTATTCCATCCTTTATCCCGTACCTGCTTCCCGTGAACGTAATACTTCTGTCCGCTTCCAGTGTTGAAGCTGGTGATGAAGGGCAGCTTATTTACAGGGGATGCTTCAACCACATCGTTTGCGATTCCTTTCCAGGTCTGGCTGCTCGCGGTATTGCCCGGATCTCCGTTAGGACCCACCCAGAACTTGTTCTCGCGGATGAAGAAATCCTCCATACTCTCTGCACTGTTAAAAGCCCAGTCCGGGCGGTAAATCCCCAGAGAAGTGACTGCAGGCTTCCCTTCCGGGAACAGCAGATTCCAGTTCACCTTCGTATCATAACCTTTGGCTTCAACGTCAATACCTGCATACAGGTCAAACGGACTTCTGCCCAAGCTTTTGGCCTTTTCCGCCGAGCTTTCAAGATCCTTCCACCAGAAGTTCAGGAACATACTGTCTGTTATCTGCTTTCCATTGTCCTGCAGGAACATCGCATTCTTATCATTTAGGGCGTTCTGCCAGCTGATACTGCCTTCTTTGGTCATGGAATCGTACCATACGAAGTGCATAGATGCAGATTTGTGCACTTCAAGATAACGCAGGAAAGCTTTCATTTGCTGTGCGTCAGCCGGCGTCCCACCCTCTGTCTCCTGGTTAATGAACCAGCCGTCAAATCCGTAATACTCCGCAACCTGGATCAGCTTGTCAGCGGCAGGAAAGGAGCCGTCACTCTTCTGCTCTAGCATCTGCTTCACCCATTCATATTTACCGCCATACACGGCTGGCGGGAAGAACACCGTTCCGAGGATCGGCACGCCATTCTTATGAGCAGCGTCGATCGTATCGGCACTTGGAGGCACGATGATCCCTTCGCCGGCCGAGCCGCCCCAATAGACCAGTTGGTCAACATATTGCCAATAGGTAAACGTGTTTGCCCCGAATTTGTCCGAGCCCTGCGAGGGTACTCCGCTTGTTCCCGGATTCAGTGCTGATAAAGCCATGACTTTCGGCGCTTTAGTCGCATGAGAGTTGACCCCTGCTCCCACAAAACGGTCCTGCAGCGGGACAGTACTACGGTTGAAAGCCGCGTCCGGGTCTGATGCCGGACTCCACTGAAGCAATTGCTCTGGAAACCAATAGGATGAATAAGGCTGTTTGGCTAACGCAGAAGTGGATAATGCAGCACATATCACAATTAAGAAGATAAAACCTGCACCTATCTTTTTCATGCCATCCTCCTCCAATGGATCAATTGATGTGAATGTCAGCCTATTTATGGGCCGCTTTCCACTCGTCATATTGCTTCTGTGCTTCCGCAATGACTTTATCCAGACCGGCATCCTTCATCTTGGCGATTGCCTTCGGCAGATGTTCATCCGGGTCGACTGCACCTGTCATGATAGGTGGATAAAATTCTTTTACGATCGCCGAGATAGACGCCACTTCTGTCTTCACTGGATCGGGGTTGAAGTTGAAGCCAAAGCTTGGTGCCACCTTGGCGGAATTGTTGAACTCCTTGAACGCTTCCCATTTATCTGCAGGATCTTCCTTGTGGCTGTAGGTCAGGAACAGATTGCCTAGTGCGAATCCCGGCATCTGGTAACCGTCTTTCATAGCCGGCAGATCTTCAATGACGTCTTCAGAGATCTTCTTGTAATGTGTGCCTTCGATACCGTAGTTGATCAGATTGCGCAAATATTTGTCCGAATTGAGCAGGTTCAAGAACATCATCGCACGCTCCGGATTTTTGGAATTCGCCGAGATTGCGTGCATAGAACCGGTAGCGGAGCCTGTGAAGATAACCGGATCCTGCATAGGTGAGGTCACGATGTCATAGCCCGCACTTCTCGACCAGCCCAATTCTGCATAAGGCTGCGTTTGCTCGCGGTCCGCGAACCATTTGCCTGTCTTGATGTTATCAATGCCTTCCAGAGTTGCGACATCTTTGCGCAGATAACCGGCTTGATAATATTTCCGAATGGTTTTGAGCGAGCTTTTCAGTTCATCGGATTCAAGGATATTGACGTACTTCCCATCCGTTGAGTTCATATTTATCCCAACCGGGAATTCATCGCCCAGGAGGAAATCGAACGGCATATAAGGCTTGAAGCCTTTCGGTACGGCCAGTGGCGTAATGTCAGCCGGCTCGCCTTCCTTGATTTGTTTCAAATAAGGTTCGAGATCCTCTAGGGTACGGATTTTTGTAATATCCATCTTATACTTGTCGACATACTGTTTGTTGAATCGCCATACCCACTGCGAGGCCAACTCCTTGTTCACTGGTACGGCATAATTTTTGCCATTTACCTGCGATCCAGTCAGGAAGCGCGGGTCGAGCTCTTTTATGATATCCTGACCGTATTTTTCCAGCAAATCATTGATTGGCAAAAACGCACCCCGAGTCGCGTTCGGCAGGTAGTCAAAAGCCCAGGAGGAGGTAAACGCGATATCGTAATTCTCCCCGGAAGCAGTGATTACCGGCAACCGTTTCGAGTAGTCGCCCCAGTCAATCATTGTGATGTCAACGGTTGCGTTGATTTTATCCGTCAAATATTTATTCATTTCCTCTTGAACCATTGGCAGGTCACGCTGTGGACCACCAATCAGGTATACCTTAAGCTTCACCGGGTCCAGCTTATCCCCAGCCTGGTCGCCGGATTCTGTTGGACTAGCCGATTGGGTCCCGGACGGAGTGTTCCCATCACTGCTCTCTTTCGTGTTATTGCTGCCACAGCCAGCCAAGCCGGAAGCGAGTGCAAACAGAAACACAACCATCAGCAATACCATTTTCTTGGACTTCATATGTCTCCCCCTAATCAATATAAATATCTATTGTTACTGCCCTGGATCAGGCAGATACAACTTATCCAACTTATTCTTTAACCGAACCAATCGTAAGCCCTTGGATAAAATACTTTTGGAAAAAAGGATACGCCAGCGCAATTGGCAGCGTAGCCAGCACAACCATAGCCATACGTACGGTCTCTGTCGGCAAGGTCGCAGCAATATCGTAAGATACTACCTGGCTGCTGTTCTGTACGATGAAGTCCATATTGTTCTGAATCCGGATTAAAAGTGTCTGCAGTGGTATTAAATTGGGATTATCAATATACAGAAGCGCATTGAACCAGTCATTCCAGAAGCCAAGTGTACTGAAAAGCCCGATAGTCGCAATACCCGGCAGCGAGATTGGCAGCACAATACGTGTGTAAATGCCGAATTCGGTTGCTCCGTCGATCTTGGCCGATTCGATAATCGCATCCGGTACAGTCGTCGTAAAAAAGGTACGCATGACGATAATATAGAATGCGTTCAGAATAGATGGGAAGATCAGCGCCCAAAGGGTATCCCGCAAATGAAGTACTTGCGTAACAACGATATATCCCGGAACCAGCCCCCCGGAGAACAGCATGGTGAAGAAAGCAAGAAAGCTGAAGAACCGGCGCTGGTCAAAGTTCTTGCGTGAGATTGCGTACGCATATGTAGAAACGAGATACAGCGTCAGAACGGTTCCAATGACCGTTACGGCCAGGGTCACACCCAAGGATTGAACCATTTGCTCGCCGGACCGCATCAGAAACCGGTAGGCGTCCAGACTGAGCACCTCGGGCAGGATGCTGAAGCCGTTGAGAGCCAATGTCTTCTCGTCCGTAAACGAAATGACAATGATAAAAATAAACGGGAAGATACAGGATAGGGCGAATAAGCCCACACCCACATTAAATATAAAGTTCCATAATGGACTAATCGCATTGATGTCCCTGGTTTTCTTTTTCCCGGGAGCAGAGAGCACTGTTCTCTCTATAGATTTGCTTAAGTCATTCATTGCAGCACCCCCTTGCCGATTTTTTAGAATACGGCATAATCCTTTTCAATTTTGCGTACCGCATAATTCGCGAGCAGAACGAGAATCAGACCGACAACGGATTGATATAGACCCGTAGCCGTACTCATACCTGTATCGCCCATGATCGTCAGTCCCCGATACACGAATGTGTCAATAACGTTAGTGACCGGATACAGTGCGCCGGAATCCCGCGGAACCTGGTAGAATAAGCCGAAATCCGAGCGGAAGATGCCACCGAGTGCCAGGACCGTCAAAATAATCATAAGCGGCTTCAGCATCGGCAGTGTAATAAACCGGATCTGATTCCATTTGGTAGCACCGTCGATCATTGCCGCCTCATAATAAGAGCGGTCGATACCGGCGATTGCTGCAAGATAGACGACGCTCCCGTATCCGGCATTTTTCCAGAGACCCAGAAAGATAAGAAAATACGGCCAAAATTTCGTCTCACTATACCAGCTGACCGGGTCTTCGCCAAAGAAGACAAGGAGCTGGTTGAATACGCCTTTTTCTACATTGAGGAACGAGAACACAAAATAGCTAATAATAACCCATGAGAGGAAATACGGCATAAACATCGCGGTTTGGTAAAATTTCGCCAGCCGTTTGTTTAACAGCTCATTCATAATGATGGCAAGCGTAACCGCGAGCACCAGTCCAAGCATGATCAAACCGACGTTATACAGAATGGTATTGCGCGTTATGATATAAGCATCATCTGTCGAGAACAGGAACTCGAAATTTTTGAAACCGACCCACTCGCTCTTTAAAACGCTTTCAAAAAATCCCCCCGGATGAATCCGGAAATCCTTAAAGGCAATAATCGTCCCAAACATCGGCAAATATGCAAAAATAATAAACCACGCTGCTCCCGGTAATACCAGCAGAAGAAACGCCCTATTCTTTATCAGTTTCTTCAAGATGCCTAGCACGGCTGTCCCTCCTTTGATTCACTTGCAGCTGAGTTCATCCACTGTTCATCCCCTATAATCAACAATGGTTAACTTCAGCTCATTTGGTGTTTTGGATCTTCCCGTTCACCCCTGTCTTTATTATGAAAGCCGGGCAGCCGCCGTGAAAGTTGAAAAATACAATAAAATGATGGATTAATTAAAGATAGCGCCTTCATTTCACAAAAAAACACACCTCCTCAAGGTGTGTTTTGTTAGAAGACAGGTCGCCGCCTACTTTTTCATATACATCGAACGCAGCTCCGTAGGGGAAACGCCGGCATATTTCTTGAACTGCCTGTAAAAGTAAGAAGTATCCCAATAGCCTACCTCCGCCGCCACTTCCGCCGTCTTTTTGTCCGAGTACAGCAGCAGATGGGTGGCACGTTCAATCCGGTACTGATTGACATAATCGGAAAAGCTCGTACCCGCCTCCTGTTGAAACAACTGCCCCAGATAGTTGGGATGAAGGTCCAATTTCTGGCTGAGCGTCTTCAGCGAAAGCTCCTCTTTGTAGGTGTTTTTTACGAAATCCAGTACAGCCATCACATGGGGGCTATAGTCTCTTTCTGCCGCATGGTAAGTATCAAGTGTTTGATGGACCACACTTTTCACCAGCTGCTTCAGCCCGCTGCGAGTATGAATTCTGGATAAGGGACCGAAAACCCCGCCGTAATCCGGTGTCTTTTCCAAAGTCTTGGCCGCCAGCATAAGCTGAATTGCGGAGTTGAAGAACGGCATTCTTGCGGAGTGCCCGGCCTCTGCCTGAACATCAAAGAAGTCGTCGATGAACCCGTCAACCTCAAGACGCTGCCCGTCCCGGAGCAACTTATGGAATTGATCCATAGCGGGCTCCCTATTTTCATACGTATGAGCAGCTTCATTTCTGTCGTCCAATGACTCTAAGAGAGTCTCTGAATCGCCTAACAAATGATTCTGAAACCACAGCTTCACTTGTCTGCAGCTTTGCGAAAATCCCAGATAGGATTGCTCGGCCTGTCCCTTTACCCCCCATACACGAGCTCCTGTATCAGAGACGATCCACTGCTTCATCCCGTAAAGCGCATGATATTTCCATTCTTCTCCTTCCCTCCCGGTTGAAGCAAACAGCACAATGATATCTCCTTCCTGATCAGGGAAGCAGATGATCTCACAGCCGTCCGGTACATATTTCCTGCCTATGATTTCACATTGCTCAGCGATAATGGGTCTGTACAACTGCGGTTCCTCCATATCGTGACCGGTTACAATCCGCAGCGCAGCAGCACTGTAACGCGACTTGGTTAAGGGGATTTCCAGCAGCTGTGCGCGCTCCCGGAACTCTTGGGCATCAATGGTTTCGTTCGCCCACCGCTGCAATATATTGGTTCTCAGAATCCTCCAGCTCTGATCCATATGGATTTGTCTGACTTCCTCCCGCTCCCAATCGTGCTGCATATGCTTAATCGTCGCTTCTAATTCGCCGATATTGACTGGCTTGAGCAAATAGTTCTCGACACCCAGCGTGATGCCTTCCCGTACGTAATTGAATTCCTCGTAACCGCTCAGAATGATGAACTTAGTGAGGGGACTGCGTACTTTGACTTCCCGGATCAGCTCAAGTCCTGTCATCCGGGGCATCATGATGTCCGTGATAATTAAATCTACGGATAAGCCGTCCAGCGTTGCTAGCGCTTCCACGCCATTTCGCGCTGTACCTGCAATTTGCATTTGATTCGCATTCCAATCGATGATGGACTGCATTCCTTCGACAATGAGTGGCTCATCATCCACCAGCAATACGTTCCTCATTCAGTTAGTCCTCCCTTGTGAATGGTATTTCGATGATGACTTCACAACCTTTACCCTGCTCGCTGATCACACTTATTCCGTACTCGCTGCCATAATTCAAACGGATACGTTCATGTACATTTTTTAGACCCAGAGAATCACTGGATAGCAAAGGTGCTCCCCCCTCACTTTGCAGTGCCTTGTGCAGCTCGGTCATTTTCTCAGGCGCAATGCCCTTGCCGTTATCCTTCACACGAATAATGATGTGTCTCCCCTGTTCTGCAGCCGTTATGGAAATCCGGTTATCGTCGTCATCCGCCTGAAAGCCGTGAACGATGTAATTTTCGATAATCGGCTGAATCAGCAATTTCACCACGATGCTCCCGGCGACTGCCATCTCAATGTTCGTTTCCACCTGCAGCTTATTCTCGTACCGGTATTGGATCAAGGCCAAATACATCCCGCACAGTTCGATTTCTTCGGCCAATGTGACATGGGTCTGTTTTTTGACCAAATGCCTGAACATTGTGGCGAGAATATATATCATTTGACCGACATCCCTGGCCCCTGAACTGATGGCCTTCATGCGTATACTCTCGAGCGTATTGTACAGGAAATGCGGATTAATCTGCGCCTGCAGAGCCACGAGCTGTGCATTCTTCTGCTTGATCTCAGAGATGTAGACGGTCTGGATATAGGACTCCAGCCGGTCACACATATGGTTAAAGCTTTGCGAGATCTGCTGCAGTTCGTCCTCCCCTTCCATTTTGATCCGCTTGCTCAAATCACCCTCCTGCCAGCGCCGCATGTAGACGATAATTCTGTGGATTTTTTTGGAGTAGCGGCGGATAACGGTGAACGTCACGGAGATGCTGATCATGATGCATAAGATCACAATCCCTGTAAGACTAAAACGTAAGGTTTGAAGACTCTGTACGATTTGAGACTGCGGAATAATGGCAGCAGCGACCATCCCTGTGTTCCCGATATTCAGCAATTGTACTTTTGAACGTTCCTCCAGATTCACCCAATCTCCAGGCTTCGTTATCTGCTTCCAGTAGGGATAGACAGTATTATCGTATCGCCCCTGCGAGTCAAAAATCACTTGCCCCTGCGACGTGATCAGCATGATCCGGCTGCTCGTATTTTTCAACTTTTCCTGCAGCAGCCCTTTAATACGGTCGGTGTTGAGTTCGAACAGAATGGCACCGTATTCTTTCAGCGTCACAGGATCTTTGAGCACATTCACGTAACTGTAAGGTGTTGATTCCCCGATGGCTTTTCCCTTGAATAGCGGCTCGTTGCCCATATACTGCCAAGGCTGATTCCTGAACCGTTCGTACCAGTACTGGTGCTCAGAGGATAACGGCGGTTGATCGTAAAAATGCTGTGTTTCCCGGTTCAGAACGTAAAAAAAGTCCTGATCTGAGCTGTACAGGACAATGTTCGAGATGGATGCCTCCTCCTTCAGCAGCTGTCGTAAATGATAGTCAAAGCTGTTACGTTCTGTCCTGTAGCTGTTTGCATATTGATTCAGACGCCACTTGAGGAAGTTCTCATATTCATGAGTCAAAAAATACTTCAGATCGTCTCCAATCATCGCATCAGTATAAATCTGCTGCACCGCACCATACATCCGTTCGTTCTGCTGATTCAGACTGATGCTGATGATGTCCAGTTCCTGAAGACTCGCATCCATCTGCTCCCGTACGAGCCGCTGCTCGTAATAGCGGTAAGCCAGGATAGAGACACTTATAAACAAGAGAACCATGACCATGGAGTAGAACAGGAGGATCTTGTTAAACATTTTTTTCTTCAGATGATTTTGATAAAAAATCCGTATCTTGGACATTCGCGCCTGACCGCCTCCTTCGGAGCCAATTTTCAACTCAGTGTATCACCGTTCGTTAAATTTAGGCAATAAAGAGAACATGCAGTGCCTTCCACTCAACTTTCAATTGTCAAAAGGAAAAGAACCCGCTATAATGAGCGCATTCCCCTAAGTTATTCACTTTTACCCCATTTGGATCTATCCCTATAAACTATTCACCCTCCGATTATATGAATTGGAGGTCCACACGATGTTCCTTACCGAAAACAAGCTGCAGGCACGTATTCATGAATTATCCGCACTCCGTTACCGGGACCGGCAGACGCTGAGCGTATTTCTTGCTTGCGAAGACCACCGGGAAGATATTAATCCTACGGTGCCAGGTGCCGAAGCCCATTGGCAGACAATGCATATTAACGAGACCTGGAGTGGCCGGGATCTCTATTTGTGGCTACATACTCATGCTGAAATCCCTTTATCATGGGAACATAAGCGCATCGTCGGGTTATTTGATTTTGGCGATACCGGGGGTGGAAACAACTCCGGATTTGAATCCCTTTTCTATTGGGAAGGCAAACCATTTCAAGGCGTCGATTCCAATCATAAGGAAGTGTTTCTTCCAGCTTCGGCGGCAGGGCACTCTGCTGAGCTACTCTTCCGTTTATGGTCGGGTCTTGAAGGAGGCGGACAACCGCGCAATCAGACCCATACCCTCAAACAGGCGGAGTTATGTTGGCTGGATGAGAAAATAGACGATCTTGTGTTCACCGGGACGGCCATTCTCGAAACCGTAAAAATCCTGGACCCCAATGCGCCGGAGCGGACCAAGCTGCTGCAAGTGCTCCAGCAATCCTTCCGTATGATCGACTGGGCAGACCCTGAATCAGAGACGTTTTTCATCTCTGTCTACGAAGCCAGAGACCATCTTACCGCCTGCCTGGAAGCTATGGACAAACTATCCGATGTGACCATCACCTGTATTGGCCATACCCATGTTGACGTTGCCTGGTTGTGGCGGCTTAAGCATACGCGAGAGAAATGTGCGCGGTCCTTCTCTACGGTGATGCGGCTGATGGAGATGTTCCCGGAGTATGTTTTTTTGCAGACACAGCCCCAGCTATATGAATATGTGAAAGAAGATTACCCGGAGTTATACGAATCCATCAAGGAGCGAATTGCGGAAGGACGCTGGGAAGCTGGTGGCGGCATGTGGCTTGAAGCGGACTGCAATCTGACCTCGGGCGAATCGCTAGTTCGGCAATTGCTGATCGGTACACGTTTCCTTAAGGAGGAGTTCGGTTCCGAATGCAGATACTTATGGTTGCCGGACGTGTTCGGCTACAGCTGGTCCCTGCCGCAAATTTTGAAAAAATCAGGCATTCATACCTTTATGACCACGAAAATCAGCTGGAACCAGTATAACCGGATGCCTTTCGATACGTTCCATTGGCGCGGCATTGACGGCTCGGAGGTATTGACCCATTTCATCACAACACCTGAACCGTGGTCGGAGCCAGGGTCATGGTTCTACACCTATAACGGGAAAATCATCCCCAAGACGGTCAAAGGAATATGGGATGCCTACCGCGACAAGGAAATGAATCAGGAACTGCTGCTGTCCTATGGCTATGGTGACGGCGGTGGCGGGGTGAACCGTGAAATGCTCGAGATGCGGCGGCGGCTGGATCAGTTGCCCGGGCTCCCAAAGGTAACTACCGGACGTGCGGATGCCTATTTCGACAAGCTGCAGCAGACGGTGACGGATACCGATTCATACATTCATACCTGGGATGGCGAATTGTATCTGGAGTATCACCGCGGAACGTATACCAGCCAAGCTTACAACAAGCAGATGAACCGTAAGCTCGAACTGGCCTATCGTGAAGCTGAGTGGCTGAATGCTCTGCAAAGCATTTTGCAGGAAGACTGGAATCTGTACCAAGCCAAACCACTGACTTCAGGCTGGAAAATCATTCTGCGCAATCAGTTCCATGACATTATTCCCGGCTCCTCGATCCGAGAGGTGTACGAAGACAGCAGAGTCGAATACGAAGAAGCGTGGCAGATCGGCAGTCAGATCGACACACAAGCCCGGGCTGCGATCGCAACAGGGATAACAGCAGGAAGCTTTTCGGTGTGGAATTCCTCACCATGGAGTATCACAGAGCTTGTGGCTATTCCCGCTTCTACGGGGATGCAGCAGGGCTACTGGTTAAGCGATGCAGGGCTACGCTTGAATGCCCAGCTGGATACAGGCATTTGGTATATTGAAGTGAAAGATATACCTTCGCTCGGGTATACAACGATTCATTTCCAAAGCGATGCCGAATCCGTCCATTCCGGGCTGGCACCATTCAGCCATACAGAACGTGGAATTGAAACCCCTTTTTATCTATTGGCGTGGAACGAAGCCGGGCAGTTAACCCGCATTTACGATAAAGCAGCACGACGGGAAGTACTGGCTAAGGGAGCTAACGGTAATCTGTTGCAGGTGTTTGAGGATAAGCCTCTGGCACATGAAGCTTGGGATATTGATATCTTCTATCAGGAAAAAATGACTGAGATTCGAGATTGTTCGGCAATCGAAGTGATTGAGACCGGTTCGCTTCGGGCCGTCATCCGGTTCCATTGGCAGTACCGGAATTCCACAATTACACAGAACCTGATTGTCTATGCCGCGAACCGGCGTATTGATTATGTAACCGAAGTCGATTGGCACGAAAAGCAGCAATTGCTGAAGGTAGCTTTTCCGGTTGGCATCCGGTCTACAGAGGCAACCTATGACATTCAGTTCGGCAACGTGAAACGGCCGACTCATTGGAATACGAGTTGGGATTGGGCGCGCTTCGAATCGGTCGGGCATCAATGGGCTGATCTGTCCGACAAAGGGTATGGTGTCAGCCTATTGAATGACTCCAAGTACGGTTATGATATTAAAAACAATGTCTTGCGGCTGTCGCTGATCAAAAGCGCTACACATCCTGATCCGCATGCGGATCAGGGGCTGCACCGCTTCACCTATGCCCTTCTACCGCATCAGGGGGATTGGCTGGCCGGACAGACCGTCAAGCAAGCCTGGTTCCTGAATGCCCCAATTCGCTATACGAAGGGGCATGCAGAACTGCCAAGCCGCTCCATGTTCGCCTTGTCGGGCGATACTGCTATGATCTCGGCAGTCAAAAAAGCAGAGGATTCAGACTGCATCATCGTGCGTATTCACGATTACTCCGGAAGCTCCAACACGCTGGAGCTGACGAGCGGTCTGCAGATTCATGGATGGCGAGAAACGAACCTGATGGAACAATCAGCTGGCGAAATGCATAACGATGCTGGTATCTGCTTTGTCCTTGAACCTTATGAGATTAAGACTTTTGAAATCGACTTGCGGCGCTAACTGTCAAGCCTTTAACGAACTTTCACCGCCAGGTTATCGCCCGTGCAGGGCGCACCACACGCCAAAAAGCCCGCGTTTGTGCGGGCTTTTTGGCGTACAAATCAAACCTTACGGTGCTACAAAGAAGAATAGCTGATTGTCCGCTCCGAAATAGGACCACTGCTGGATTTTGGTACCGTTCATGGTTGAAGAGCTTGGAATATCCAGCACTTTGCCGCTTTGTCTGTTCACAACCTTATAATAGCCGCCGCCAACTGCTTCAAGCTTCCACTGCTGATTATATCCTCCTGTACCCGTAAGCGCCCACTGCTGAACGCCCGCACGATCCGCGGTGGAGCCATCTATCACATCCAGGCCTTTACCGCTGGCTGTGTTAACGATGTTGACATACCCGCTTCCTGCATCGCTGATCGTCCACCGCTGGTTATTTCCGCCTGCATATTCCCATTGCTGGACAAGCGCGCCATTCTCCGTAGAACCATCAGTCACATCCAGGGCCATTTCGCTTGCTTTGCTCAAAATCTTATAGGTGCCGCCGGTCACCGGGGCCGAGTTGGACCACCATTTGAATGTGATCGCACCACCGGCAGGAACCGTGTACGTGAATGACTGGGAATTCCACTGAATCTTGACGGTTTTAGTGCTGGAGAGCCGGTTGGACAACACAAGCGCAATGGAGCCGTCCGGATTTTTATAGGCTACGTCCTCCATGCTGTTCTCAAACGTATTCGAATCAATACGGGACGCATTCAGGTCGACAAATTTACTGCTGTGCCCCAAACCGTAAAATTGCGGATTGTAGGTTACTGAGTCCGTAGTGTCAGAGCGGATGGTCAGCAGGCCGCGGTTGGCCGTATCAATTCCGGCGAGCGCAGGGCCGCCATTCTGATCCAGCGCGACATTCCACATGATATAGGACTTTGCCCAGTTTCTGGGGAAGCGGATCGTATGCATCATCAGATCCTGGAACATTCCTGCGTTCGTCCCGCCGCCAATCCACGTTCCGCTGCCGCCTTCCGTGAACCAGATCCGTTTGGCCGGAAACAGCTCATGCAGCCTGGTCAGGTTGGAATGGCTGAGGGCTGAATAATAATGAAAAGCACTGCCCTGCGTATAGGCAGATGCGGTAGAATCCAGCACTGACTTGGCATAGCTAATATCGTCATAGTTGTCGTCATAGGCCATAATTTGAGTGTTAAGTCCGTTCTGTGCCAGCTTCGGGCCCAGCACATTGATCAGATTGCTTTGTTCACTGGCTGACATAGGCAGTCCAGGATAGTGTGGGGCATTTTTCGGTTCATTCTGCAGGGAGAGGGCATAGACAGGCGTTCCAAGTGCGGCATACTGCTGCAAATATTTCACCAGATAATTGGCATAGGCATCATAGTAATACTCACTCAAGCTGCCGCCCGTATCACCGTAGAGGCTTTTTTTCGTCTTCATCCAGGCGGGAGGACTCCATGGGGCGGCGAACAGCTTGATCCTGCCCGGATTTACGTTATAGGCCTGATTAAGCATAGGGCGGATGTAGGCTTCATCCCTCCAGAGGGAGAAAGCGCTCAGGTTCATATCATCATTGTTCCCGTACGTATCATCATAGGTCCACATTTCCCAGTTGAAGTCACTCGCGCCGATCGGCTGGCGGAGGGCGCTGATGTTGATGCCGCCAGCGCTGAACAGCTGGTTCATGACCTCTGTTCTTTTGGCTGCAGACAGTTTATTTTGCAACAGCCAGCTGGATGAATCTGTGAGTGAAGCTCCGAAACCGTCCATCGTCTGATACGTTCTTCCCTCATTGACACCAATCGAATAGTCGGCACCTGCGCTGGATGCAGAGAAGCTGACATCCGCTTGTCTTGCCAACCAAGTATTTGTATTGGGATTGGACAACCATACCTGTACGTTTTCACCTGCAGCCTGTGCCTGCTGCGGTGAGGACACCGCCCCCATGGGCACGGAAATAGCCAGAACAACTGCCAGAGTCAGCATTTTTTTGATTGCCATAACAGTTCACTCTCCCTGAATAATATGAACTTCTCAAAATGCCCTTATAGTGCTAACAGTTTGGATGACTTGACCCTTTCTTCTCTGATTATGAACGGAACAGCGGCGAAATTGCCTCCGCCGCTGTTCCTCATCATTCCAAGTTTTATTTAATTCCTTTTTCGTCAAAATACTGATACGATTGTTCCTTCACATAAGCCAGGAGTTTATCGATCCCGGCTTTTTTCAGCTTGTCGCGGTAGGTCTTGAGTGCAGCGTCCACATCAGGTATCAGTCCGAGCATCAGCGGTTTGCCATATTGCTCAAACACCTGGTTAACCGCTGCAAGCTCGGTTTTGACCGGCTCATAATCCATATAAATAGGTCCGAAAATATCCGGCTTGCTGATTGGCTTGAATTCTTCCTTCAGCTTATCGAGACCGTCCCAGCCTCCTTCTTCTTTCAGCATGTTGGGCTCATATCGCCAGCCCCAGCTTGCGATATCGAAACGAGGCGTCACATTAAGATCGACACCCGGTGCCGGAATGACAATCGATTTGGGATCTTTGCCCTTGGCCCAGTGCGTGCCTTCGATCCCGTAGGTCATCAGATCAAAGTAAACAGGGTCGTTGCGAAGCTTGTCGAGCACCATCAGCGAGCGTTCCGGATTCTCCGAGCTCTTCGGAATAGCCATCGCGTTCGAGCTTGGCAGTGTCGGCATTACATAATTGTGGAACCGGGTGAACGGGAAGTAGCCGATTTCCATATTCAGTTTTTTGGCCTTTACTTCATTAATAAAGCCTCCGGCACTAGACGGGTTGCGCCAGTAGATCGCTCCTTGTCCGGTCTTGATGAAATCGCCGGCTTCCTGCTTCGAGGACAGCGAGTTTTTGTTCCAGTAGCCCTTGTCTGCCCACTCCTTCATCTTCTTGACCCAAGCTTCGTACTTGTCGGTAAACGGTACAATTTGAATGTCCCGTGGAGTATCGTAAGAAGTGGCCGCGATCACATCACTTCCGCCAATCATCCGGAAATCATTCCAGTATTCGGATAGGAACTTCACGTTATCATAGACCAAGCCATTGATCGGGGTAACATGCTTCTTCGTCTTCACGGCATCCATGTAAGCCTCAATCGAATTCAGGTCACTGAACTCCGGCAGGCCCAATTCCTTGCGCCAGTCCTCCCGGTAGACGTAGCCGGCTGGCGTGTATTCCGAAACCGTATTCGGCACTGCGTAAATACCGCCGCCGACCGTGACGGAGCCCCAGTCATCCTTCGGCACATTGCCCCAGGTTACCGGCGCATATTCAGGGAGCAGCTTCGTCAGATCCATGAACGCCCCCTGCTTGGACAGCTTGTAGAAATCTGCCCAGCTCGATGCGAAGATCATGTCAATCTTCTCACCGGAGGTTAGCAGCAGATTATATTTAGTCTGCCAGTCGTTCCAGGTGGTAAACTTGAGATCGACCGTAGTGTTCAGATCTTTTTCCAGCATCTTGTTCCATTCGGCCATCACCTTGTCCATATCCTTATGCGTATCGCCGACCAGATACCAGGTCAGCTTTACCTTTTTTGCTGTAGCCTCACTTGCCGATGGGCTGGCATTGCTTCCAGACGGATCCGGATTGTTCTTTCCCGCCGCATTGTCATTCGATCCGCCACAGCCTGCCAGCAGCGATGCCAGCATGGAGAGCGAGACGAGCAGTGTCCATCTTTTTTTGATTTTTCCCAACTTGATTCCTCCTCAATTAATGTTCTAGATGCTTCGAGCCTGTCTGACCTTGCCCTTTATTACTTAAAAAAAATACTATGTTAGCCGGCAAGCCGGTTCTAACCTTTGACCGCTCCAACCGTAAGCCCTTTCACGAAGTAGCGCTGAACGAAAGGATACAGCAGGATAATTGGACCTGTCGCCACTACAGCAACGGCCATTTTGAGTGTTTCTGTCGGCGGCACGACATTAGCGGCCAGATAGGCCCCGTTATTCGACCGCAGCACCGCTGCGCTGGACAGGATTTTATAGAGCAGAAATTGTAGCGGATATTTAGTATCCGTTGTAATGAACATATTGGCATTGAACCAATCGTTCCAGTAGCCGAGTGCTAGAAACAGCCCGATTGTGGCCAGTCCCGGCGTCGACAGCGGCAGAATCAGCCTCTGGTAGATTTTGAAGTCACCGGCGCCATCAATTTTGGCGGACTCTACAATGGATTCAGGGATCGACTTCATGAAGCTGCGCATCAGGATAATGTTCCAGGCACTCAGCAGCGGAGGCAGAATTAGCGCCCAATAGCTGTCTTTGAGCCCCAGATTTTTGGTCATGAGAATATACCAGGGAATCAGGCCGCCGCTGAACAGCGTTGTGAAGTAAATAAAGAACGAAATACTGTTGCGCATTGCGAAATCCTTGCGGGAAAGGACATACCCTGCCATCGAGGTCAGGAAAATGCCCAGCAGCGATCCGACGATGGTCACACCGATCGTTACACCATAAGCCCGGTATATTTGCGCCGGCGTACTGAATAAGGACTTATACGCCTCGAAAGAGACCGTGTCCGGGAACAATTGAAAGCCTTTTGAGACAATCTCCATCTCATCGGTAAAAGAACCGGCGACGATTAGCCAAAAGGGGATGAGACAGACCAGGGAAACGAGTGTTAACAGCGTGTAGCCGATGATATTAAAAAAGATGGTTTCCTTGTCCTGCTTAATCCGGCTGCCTTTGGAGGCATCCGCCTTGGCTAGTTGTTTGACTTGGGTACTCATGCGTATACCTCCTTTCTAAAACAAAGAGTAGTCCTTGTTCGTCTTACGGATGATGTAATTGACAATCATAATTAAAGCGAAGCCGAAGAATGATTGATACAGGCCGGCTGCCGTACCCATACCGATGTCAAAATTGACTGTCAGGGAACGGAACACAAACGTGTCGATAATATCTGTGGCATCGTAGAGCATACCATTGCTGCCGATAATCTGATAGAACAGATCGAATTGCCCCTTCATAATGCTGCCTAGACTGAACAGAATCAGCAGAATGAATGTAGGCTTCAGCAACGGCAGCGTAATATTGCGGATTTGCTGAAAGATAGTCGCCCCGTCGATTTTCGCTGCTTCGTAATATTCATCGCTGATCGCCATAATGGCTGCCAAATAAATGACAGTACCATAGCCAAGTCCTTTCCAGATACTAAAGAACACAATAATGAACTTCCATGGTGCCGTATGCAGGTAGAAATCATAGGAATGAAGTCCAAGCTGCTTAAGTACACTGTTGACTACCCCAAGATCTGAGAACAGGTTATAGACGAACGCGCCTACCAGCACCCAGGACAGAAAATAGGGAAGAAACATCAGCGACTGGGCTGTCTTCTTAAACAGCTTGCCGGACAGCTGAGCAAGGAATACGGCACAAATAATCTGCATGATATTACCCAGTAAAATGAACGCCAGATTATACAGCACAGTATTCTTGGTCAGATTCCACAACACTCCAGTATTAAATAAGAACTTAAAATTCTCCATCCCGACAAACTGGCTTCCAAAAAGCCCTCCGTCAAAATCAAACTTCGTAAAGGCGTAATACACGCCTATCATCGGGACGTAACTAAACACAATGAAAAACACAATGGTTGGTGCAATCATTAGCAGAAGCGTCTTGCTCTGACGCAGCTCCCGGATGATCCCGCCCTTTCCGGACATCGAATCGGCCTCCTTCTCCTTCTGTTTGTATGTTCCGCCGGTACTCCCGGCTACAAACTCTATACTAGGATAGAGACTATTTCCGGGCAACTTACCATATGCGATATGACTCACTTTCCGCTTAAAAAGCAGACTAATTTTTTCCGAACTGACTGCTTAATTGCTACTTCTATCCGTTAAAAAAGGCGTTCCTATGCGGTTTTCCCGCCACGGAACGCCTCCGTCTATTCAGCAGCAATGCCTGACTCTACACCATCCTCATCCGTTCGGTCCCGGCCCGTTCTGCGGTATTCCGCAGGCGTTACACCGTTATACTTCTTGAACGCTTTAAAAAAGTACGGGCTGTTCGAGAAGCCGGCGCGTTCTGCGATTTCTCCGACAGGGGCATCCGTATGCAGGAGCAGCTCGCGCACTCTGCTCATCCGCACCTCCTGGATATAACCGAGTATCGTCTGCAGCGTATGCTGTTTGAACACGCGCCCGAGATAGGTGGCGGACATGCCGAGCTCGTCTGCCAGCATGTCCAGAGACAGATTCGGATCGGCATACCGTTCATCGAGAATTTTTTTGATCCGGCACGGCAATTCATCATGCCGGCTCTTTTTCCGTTCATTCATCTGATTCTCCAGCTGATCAAACAGGGACATACAACGTTCAATGAACTGCCCCATCGTCTCTGCCCGGGAATGAGGCATATACAGGTGCAGGTTAATGAACTCCCAGTCCTCGTTCGACGGAGAATGCTGCCGGATAATCCGCAGTGCGTTCTGCAGCGCAAAGGTCAGGTGTGAAACGGCAAACTGGTAGGATATATAGGTATAATCAGCCGTATCTATAATGATCTCACGGAACAGCTGCCTTACATCAGCTATCCGCCCCAGCATCAGCTCATCAATCATCTGCTTTTCTTTCTGCAGCGGATATTCATAACGTTTGGTCTTGTTATGTTCCACTTCTTCGGCTTCGATATGGCTGCCGGCTCCGCTGAATACCCAGCTGTATGAGGCTTCCACTGCTTGCTGATACAAGGCATGCACCGCTTCGATCCCCGGACCGCTTAGGCTGGAGGATACAGTGACCGATAGCTTTAAATATTCGCTGACCGCAGTTTGAATCCAAGCGGCATAATCTCTGCACCGCTCCCGGTCACCTTCGGCTTCGCCGGACATCTGAAGCAGCACCGCCGCCTGTTCATCCCCGATATCCGCCGCAGCGGCTGGAATGCCAGCGGCGGCGAAGAGCTCCTGGGCAATGTTGAGCACTCCGTAGAGCAGCAACTTGCGGTCCTCCGCTTTGTACCGGTTCACGAACAGCAGGTGATCGTCCACCAAAATCAGCAGGACACGGACCGGCTGTGCAGGATCCAGCGGAATGCCGTACCGTTCAAACCGCGCGGCTGCATGCCCGGCGTTCATCTGTGTATACCCGTTCAACAGGCTGCGGAGATATTCCGAGCGCATCGCCTGGACGCTCTCCCGCTGTTCTGTTTCCAGCTTACCCAGCCGGGAGAGCTTATGGTTCAGCCCGCTGAAGATCCGCTGGGACAGCAGTGAGGAGATTGCGAGTCCGGCGAACAGGATAGCCCCTGCAACGATCAGCGTTTTGATCCGCATACTATCGATATTCCGGCTGATCACTGAATAAGGCACAATGCGGATATATCTCCAGCCCAGATAGTCCGGACTGCTGTAGGTGACTAGACTTTTGACATGATCCACCTCAGCGGCAAAATACCCGGAATCGTCCGGTCCGCGCAAGATCCGGTCAATATACGGCGTTCCCTTAAGGTTGGTCAGCATCGGTGTCTTCCAGCTGTTTGTAACAAGCGTGCCGTTCTCGTCGATCAGAAAGGTATTCGTCGGATCATTCGTCAGCGAACCGTCGATATGCTTTTGCAGCTGCGTCTCCTTGATGTTGACGACAACCGCATTCTTCCGCGGCTTCTTGCTGAGCGTGTCATATAGCAAAAAAGTATACGTATCCCTTTCCCGCTCCGCGATGTTTCCAACGAGCCCGTCGATCTTCAGCTTACGGGGAATCGGCATCAGTGTTTTGTAATCATTCACATGCTGGAGCATGCTGCTCAGTTCCTGGTCGTAAAATTCCGCCTCGCTGAACACCGAGGGCACGCTCATATCCGAAGTGATATAGAAAGTGCGTGACTCGGCATTATAAACATAGATGGAATCGATAAACGGAGAGGTTTCACGATAATTGGTTAACTGGCGGATGGAACTGTCGATGTCCTGAGCGCTGAGGTCGGGAAAATTAAGCAGATTGGCGATATTCTGATCGCTATGAATCTGCTTGGCGAACGTGGCGGCGGTCACAGCCATCACGGAGGCTTCCTGAGTCGTCTGCGCCAGATTGTCCATCGTCTGATCGTAGGACTGGCTGAGCGCGATTTTCTCAAAATTCATATACAGAATGATGGACAGTATGGAAATAGTCAGAAATATCGTAACTACCATTACAGAAAAAAACTTCCCGAAGTAGCGATCTACTTTTCTGTGCGGCATTTTCATGTATGATCCCCCCTCAAAAGATAGTGTTGTTCTTAGCCGCGTGAGTAGGCATTCATATCGAATCAGCTCCTTTTTGTGAAGAACCTTTGACAATTAGCCTGGAATTGATCACAAAATCCTTTTGACCCGGCTGGAGATCACCGTTGATCTGATCGATAACTTTATCCGCCAGCAGCCCCCCCAACTCGTACAGCGGCTGTTCAACGGAGCTAATCTTAGGCGAAACATAGTTGGTAATCCGGATATTGTCGACACCCACCACCGCCATGCGGTCTGGAATTGCAATCCCATACTCAGAGCAAGCTTTGTATACTCCGAGTGCCATCTCGTCATTGGCGGCAAATACCGCTGTAAAATCGCTGCTCTCTTCCCATAAACGACGGAAAGCCGCGTATCCTCCATCTTCGGAAAAATCTCCTTTGTCAACTAGAGTAGGCAGAAAAGGCAGTCCCGCTTCAGCCAGCCCGTCCTTAAATCCTTGCAGCCGGTCGATGCTGTCCAGCGCGTCCTCGTAGCCGTTCAGATAAGCAATCCGCCGGTGCCCGTTTGCCACCAGGTGAGTGACCACATCATGGCCGATTTTCCAGTTATCCGTAGTGGAACAAGGAATGTTAAGATGTCCAAGGCGCCGTCCGATAACCCCAATGGCATAGCCTTCACCTGCGAAGGATGCGATCTCCCCGTCGCTCAGCATTGGCGATACCAGGATAATGCCGTCCACAGTCCGGTTCTGAAGCAGCGACAAATACTCCAGTTCCTTCATCTTCTCATTTTGTGAGTTGCAGATGAGGATTTTGTAATTCATTGCGTTTGCCTTTTGTTCTATGCCCTTGATAATCTCGGCATGATAAGATATCCCGATATCGAGTACGACGACGCCGAGCGTCATGGTCTTTCGGGATCGGAGTTGCTTGCCCATGGCGTTCGGTGTGTAATTCAATTCCTGAATGGCCTTCAATACCTTATTTTGCGTTTCCTTGGTTACCAGCGGACTGTCGTTCAATACACGGGATACCGTCGCGGGCGAGACATTGGCAATCCGGGCAACATCGATAATTTTGCTATCCTTCATTTGTTCACATACTTTCAAGGTTTGATAAACCCATTATAACATCAATGAAATCGATTTCAATAACCTTTCGTTCCCTTCTTTCAGCCCTTATCTATACATATGAGATTCGTAAGCTACTTGGGTCGACGCACCGTGAACGGACCGTTGTTCCAATCGCTGTGGTCCCCAGATTTTATGTATTCTCCTTCGCGGTGAAAATCCGGGGATAAAGGCGACCGCTGCCGCTTTTACGCGGGTCGTTCCGTCCTCTCCGCTGTTTAAGCGGGAAATGGAACTACAATCTTTAAAAAACGCAAAAAAAGAAACCATCCTTTGGTAAAATGAAGTACTGGACGTGCCCAGCCGGGAAAATGCTGCATTTCCACTGGGAAAGCAAGGAGACCTTAGAGAGCGGCTATGAAATTCGTAGACGTCATTACCGAAGCAGTTCTTGTGACGGCTGCCCCCTAAAGGAGCGTTTCACGAAAGCGGCAGGAAATCGGGAGGTGGCCATCCGTCTGGAATGGCTACGATACCCGTACCAAGCGCGGGAACAGTTGCGGAGTGAAGCAGGAGCTGTACGTTGAATGACGGAGCCGGAAAGTGTATTTGGACCACTGAAAAATAACCGGGGCTTCCGGCGTTTTCTGCTTCGGGGCATCGGCAAAATGACGCTAGAAGTCGGTTGGCTTTCACTAGCCCACAATCTATTGAAGCGAGAAGACATGGACCAAAAAATGGAGCAGCGCTCCTCCAATAACAGGAGGAGCGCTGCTCTTATTAACTTTTATGCTTTTAAACTTGATGGTGACCTGTCACCGCAAAACATTCGCAGAAACGGCCCGCCAATTCAACTAATACATGATTCCATACAACCGATAAAGCGTGACAGCAGCTTCCGCTCTTGTGATCGGCGAAACGGGCTGCAAGTAACCGTTATAGCCCTGGAACAAACCAGCCGAAACCGCACGGGCTACACTTTCCCTGGCATAAGCGGATACCTTAGAAGCATCCCTGAATTCCGGCAATGCCTCCCCGCTGCCCACGGAGTGCTCCTTGCCTGCCGCAAGCATGGCGTTGTCCATCATCATTATCATTTCCTGACGGGTTACCGGCTGCTTCGGCCGGAACTCATCACTGCCCGTACCGCGAACAATGCCCAGCGTCCGGGCAGCATTCACATCTTCATAGTAATAATCAGCCTGCGCTATATCCGTAAAGGAATTGGAGGCTTGCGCCTGCAGATCAAACAGCCGCATAATCATGACCACCGCATCTGCGCGGGTAATAGTCTGCGCAGGCGAATACGATTGCTCCGAGACTCCCTGGATAGCTCCCTTAGAGGCAAGAGCTTCCACCGCTGCCTGCGCCCAGCCGTAGCGGCCCAGATCGCCGAAACTCTTGGCTACAGAGACAACGGCATAGCGGCTGAAGTGATGTGTGGTGAATTGCATCTCTTTGCCTGTGCTGTCATATCGTCCGCTGACTACCGGCTGTCCCTTGCCGTTTGCCCCGATCTGCCAGAACGTCAGCTGAGACGGGTTGAGCGCTTCGGCGGAGGAAAGCTGGTAAGGCGTGCGGAACGTAACCGTCGCTAGATTGTTCTTCCAGCTGACAGGGTTGCCGTCCACGGCTGCGCCAAGCTCGACAACCGGACGACTGCCCGCAGCCTGCTTAACGTCTCCATCCGCACCGGACAGATCCGCGAGCTTAACGGACACTGCAATCTGCTTCGCGTCTTTAGCCATGCCCGCAAACATATCCCCCGGAAGTAGCAGACTTCCTGCAGAGGTAATGAATTGGATCCGCACCTGCTTCATCGAGGCCAGATATGAGGCAGGCAGCTGCAATTCGAATGTTGTTTTACCCGCAGCTGATCCAGCCTTAAACGTAAGCGTCCGCACTCCATTGGCATCTGCCTGAGCGGCAGCGAGCGCCTTCGTAAGCTCCTCTGTGCCGGGAGCAAGAACAGACTTCGTACTGTCTGTTGCGCCTACGGAAACGGAAGGGGTCGCTGTTGGGGTTCCGGCATCAGGAGTGGGAGTCGGAGTCGGAGTCGGAGTGTCCGTTCCCTTCTTACTGATAACCAGCATTTGCGTTCCAGGCACGGCTTCGTAATAGACGAATGCACCTTCACCTTCCCGGACCGGCTTCAGGTTATAAGAAGTGGCCCCCCGTGTGAGAGTAACCTCATTCCACTCGGCCGGAACCTTCGTTCTCAGGGTTAGCGGCTCATTGTAAACTGCCGGGTCCAGTGTACCCTCCAGCTTAACCTCGATTGCACCGGAAGCGGGTTTTGTAACCTTTGCTGTAGCGTTCTGTCTTTCACGCAAATATTTGCCCACCTCGGCAAAGGTACCGTTCCAAAGAGCGTCTTTCCGCTGGGCTACATATCCATAATGGTTGTCATACAGGCTGAGCGGAGGTGAGGACCAGCCTTCTCCATCATTGCCATGACCGGTCAGAATCAGCCAGTTTCCTTTGGCGATACCAAAGTCGGTCCAATCATCCAGTTGGACAGCCGTTGTCGTACTTTCAACCATTGTACTGCTCAGATTGTAATACTGCTCTGTGCTGCTGGCGTTGCCGGCATTGTTACCTCCCTGGCGCGCAGCAACGAAATACTTGGCTGCTTCTGCCGCAACCGCTGCATTGCCCGTATTGTACGGGAGCGCCAGCGATTCCGGCTTATAACCAGTCTTCTCCTTGATCCGGGCGACAGAATCCTTTAACTCGGAGGACATCTCTGACGCGCTGAGCGTGGTCAGATTGCGGTGAGTAACCGTATGGCTGGCTACATCGAAAATCCCTTTATCCAACAGCGCTTTCCACTGCTCCCATGTACCCGTGGAAGCGCCAGTGTCATTATAGGCATTGTCGATCCAGCCGCTGATCAGCGCGAGCGTTCCTTTCAGCTTGTATTTTTCATGCAATCCGGCAAACCGTAAATCAGATTCGTAGATACCATCATCATACATAATCGAATACGCGCCGGCCTTGCCGTCTTTCCAGGTAGTGACCTCCGTATCCCCGATGTTGTAAAGTTTGCCCCGGATAGCTTTGGCCACTGTATCGGCTAAAGTCCAGGCTCCTTTCGGATTCGGATGAATCTTATCCGGGAAGTCGCTGCTGCTTCCGGTTGTGGCCGCGTTCACGTCGATCAGGGTTGCGCCTGTCGCTTCAGCCGCCTTCCGAATCAGAGGAATGACCCCGTTTTGCAGGACGGAGTTGACAATGCCATAAGCCTGGTTCGGATCGTCGTTGAATATTGCCGGAGGCAGATTGACAAAGACCTTCGGATGACTTGGCAGCGCCTGATACAATTGAATCAGCTCTTTATAGTCGCTCAGGAAGTGGTTCTGCCCCTCCTTCCAGTTCCAGGCTTTCGTATCATTGGTACCCAGCTGGATAACCACGACGTCAGGAGCATAGGTCTTGCTGGCCGCAAATGCGGCTTCATTCCAGTACGGATCGTCGCCGTCCTTTTGCAGCGTGCGGCCGCTGACGCCGAAGTTCTTGACGGCAAAGTTGCTGCCGAGCAGCGACTGGAGCTGTGCCGGATAACTCGTTACCCCGGCATATTTCAGCCCGGCTCCCGCTGTGATACTATCTCCGACCGCTGCTACCTTGATTTGACCTTCCGGGCGGTTCTTCTCTGGTATCTTTTCCGTATATGTGGCAGGAATTTCATCCGACGGATACTCAGCGAAGTACAGATCGTCAAAATAATAGGTGCCGGGATTCCACTCCGACAACCGGATTTCCTTCAGACTGCTGATATCCGCAGAGGTCTTCATCAGCGGAAGATACACTTTCGTCCACTGCCCCTTGACGGAACTGACATCGGTCCAGTTGTTCACGGAGACCGTGCCGTCCGTATCCACAAAGGTAACGTGGACGGTGTTCGATCCCTGCATATCCTTTACATAGAAGGCCAGATAATTGAAGCCGGAAGCATCTATGGAAGCTGCACCGCCCTGTGGCTTAATGATGACAGATTGCTTATCCGCTCCCGGTGAACCGGCGTCTCCAGTGACTTCCAGCTTCACACTTCCCGTTCCTCCAGGATTGACCCCGAATTTCCGGTCCACCGTCGCGGTGGCATTCACACCCTGGCCGACCTGCACATCTGGCTCCTCAAAAGATTGGAACCAGCCGCTGGAACCAACAGGATACGAAGCGGGCTCCACGCCGGTCTTGTAGGTTGCCGCGAAGAAGTTGTCGACCCATAACTGCTCAGAAGCGTTCATGCCGATCCTGATCTGGGTAATCGCCAGCGTATTCAACTGCCGGCTGGACAGTGGAACGCCCTGCGACTTCAGAAGCGGAACACTTAGCCGTGTCCATGCGTTTTTCACCGTCTTCCCATCCGTCTCCGTTGTCCAGGAATGCCCCTCGGCATCCACGAGCGTCACGGAAAGAGGTCTGTCCCCCACGCTGTCCTTAGCGTAGAAGTTCAGGTAATTGTAACCTGTCAGATCACTGTTGATCGCGCCGCCCTGCGGAACAAATGCGGCATAAGTCCCGTCGGCGCCGGAGCCCGCTGTGATCTTGAGACTCTTCGTGCCGTTGCCGGCCGCACTGTCTGCTGCTGATTCCAGCTGCAGCTGAGGGGAGGAAGCTAAATACCCCCGGCCTGACTCAAAACTCTGGAACCAAGCCGAGATACCGGCCGGGTTCGGCTGCGTTCCGGCTGAAATCCGGTTATACCGGTTATACCGCTCGGCCAGAATATCCTTCACTTGCTTCGGCGTTGTACGGTCCATATGATACAAGCCCATCGTCTGCAGGCCTGTAATATTGGTATACCAGTTATATGCAGTCCACCAGGCTGCACCGCTCAACAGTCCGCCCGGGTTCGGCGTTCCGTCCTCCGCCCGTGTAGCTGTCCGGGCAAATGCATTGAAGGTACCGGTGAACAGCGTCGTCTGCCTTGTGTCCGAGGCGGTTTCATCCCCTGACCAGTAGCCGTACTCTGTAGCAATGATCGGCTTACCTGGATGCAGTGCATGGATGGCCTCAATTTCCTCCTGTGTCTCTAAATCTGGATTTGCACCATAAAAGGCGCCGAAATACATGGTCATTCCGATGATATCGGCCGGGGAATGCGAATGGTCGCTCACCCCTTTGTACGGATTCGCCACGGCGGACTGGCCGACCAGTCTTGTTCCATCGATGGCATGTGCAGCATCCCGCATCTCTTGGATAAAGTTGACACGCTCCAGCTGCCCGCCTGACTCATTGCTGACCCCGTCAAACCAGACGGAAGGTCGGTTGTAATTACTGAAGATCATTTCCTCCATCATTTGCTTGGCCTGGCCCCGCTGACGCTGCAGGTCAAAGGCTTCTCCGCTGAACCAATAGGCCGGAATTTCCTGCCAGATGGCCAGACCGATCCGGTCGGCAAATTGATAGGTCGGCAGGCTGTGCGGAAAATGCCCGGTCCGGACGAAATTAGCCTTCAGCTCCTCCTTGATCTTCAGCAGGTCGCTGTACCGGGTTGCATCATTCAGTGAAGGTCCTTTGTCGCTGCTGTCCTCCGTATAACCGACCCCGGTGAGGAACGGGGCCAACTCTCCGTTCAGCTTAAGCTGTACACCATCCGCTTCCAGTGTACGGATACCGAACTGGGTATAGAAGGTGTCCGTTACTGCTCCGCCGGTCTTCTGCTCTACCTTTAAAATATACAGATTCGGTTCAGACGGACTCCACAGCTTCGGTTTAGGTACTTTTACCTTGAGTGTTTGTACCGCCTGCCCGCTGGCTGGAACCGTTAATGCGCTTCCTTGGGCCGCTGCCGCTTCCGTACCCGTCAGATCCTGCGCATATTCGCTGAGCCGGTTACTCTCTCCGATCTTCGCTTCATAGATGGTATAGGACAGCTGAACCTGTTCAGCTGTTTTACCCGTATGATTCAGAAAGGTTCGGACTGACAGATCTCCATCCGTACCCAGCGTACGCACATCACTGCGCACCACATAGGTGTCCGGCATAAATTCAACGTAGGCGTCCCGCAGGATTCCTGTGTAGTTGAACCAGTCGGACGTCGCGTACGGCACGATTTCCCCGTTATTGAACTTATCCCATTTCGGATTGTCAACACGCACAGCGATCACATTGTCGCCGCCATAATTGAGTAGATTGGATGCGTCCAGTGCGAACGGCGTGTAGCCGCCCTGATGCCCGCCCGCATATTTGCCATTGATCCATACATCCGCGAAATAGTTGACGCCGAGGAAAGTAAGCTGTGCAGGCTGCCCCGCAAGAGAGCTATTCACCTCAAAATGCTTGCGGTACCATACCCCGCCCTGATAACCCGACTTGTCACTCTTGTTCTCCGGTCCGCTCAGCGATTCGTAAGCTGTGCTCTCATCCTCCGGGAGAGGCAGTGTCTTACCAGCCCAGCCGGAATCGTTGTAGCCAGTCTCCTGTCTGCCGCCCGCCTCATCTTCAAGGCCGGCAGTTCTGGCACTGTCCCGTGGTGCTGCTGACAGATTGGAATCCAGCGTGGTTCTTTCTTTTTTCCAGTCTCCGTTTAAGGAAAGGTACGTTCTGTCCTTCTGCTTCTCGAAAGAACCCAACGGCAGACTGCCTGAATAAGGCATCGCTTCGCCGTCCACATCCTTCAACACCAATTGCGTAAAGCCGGCATTCGGGAAGCCTGCACTTTCTTTTTTAGCGAAATAAAACTCATCCAGATAATAGGTCCCCGCTTTCGCAGGCGTCACCGTCACCGTGCTTAGGCGTGCAAATTGGAAGTTCAGACTCTTGTCCAAAGGCATGGCGATCCGGTTCCAGCCGGCTGTTGTCGTCTTTCCGGTCTGCCAGTCTACCGTTTTTCCGCCAGCATCCTTCAACTGTACGGACAGCGTCTGACCGCCCTGCTCATCCCACACATAAAAGATCAGATGGCTGAAATTTGTGGCGTCGAACTCCGCCTTATAGTCGTAAGGCTGGTTCTTGTCCGGAGACTCTTCGAGCGCCTGCGGCTTGACGTTTATGCCATTCGTGGCAGGGTTGGTTGAATCCTGGGACAGCACTGCCCGAATGCTCGCAGAGTTGTATGGATTGGCTGACTTATCCATACTGAGTGTGGTACTCACCCCTGTACCTGCCGTAATCCCGTATTGTCCGTCCTGCCCTTTCGTCTCGAAATTCTGATACCAGACCGCTCCGATATTCTGGTTTCCGCTGATGAAGCCGGCCAGTACATCGTCTTCGGCCATGGCAAAATACATATCATCGAGATAATACACTCCGGCATTGTAAAAGCCGATATCGACGGATACGATTTTTGTCAGGTCAATCTTCGAGGCTTCTTTCAGCGAAAGCTGCATATTGACCCATTTATTCTTGGTCGATTTGGCGGTTCCCCACGTGTCCCAGACGCCCCCATTGGCATCCTTGATACGGAATTCCACACCATTGCTGCCCTGGGTGTCCTTCAGATAGAAAGCAAGATATGAATAAGCTGACGCATCGAACGTCCCGCCTGCTTTGGGCTGTACGCTCAAGTAACTCCCAGCCGCATAAGGCCAGTCATTTTTGACAGTCGTGACCTTGACACCGGCCATGCCCGCTGCGTTGGCTATATCTGCTGAGGTCTCGGCGGTAGTAGCGCTGCCTGCAGAGTAGCCGGTTCGGCTCTCAAAATCATTGAACAAGGCCGTGCGCTCTGGCTTAATGGCAGGCGAAGCATCCGTTTCCTTCTGGGCCAGATAAAGATCATCGTAGTAATATACATTACCGTAACCCCAGTACGATCCAAGCTCAATCTGCTGCAATCTGGACAAATTAATTTTTGATTTGTCCAACTTTACGGTCATTTTCACCCATTGCTTCGACTGCGTCTTGACCGCTGCGCTTGTTTCCGTATCCCAGACCCCGCCTTCGGTATCCTTGAATACAACATGTATACTGGATCCGGCGGCGGCTGTCGTATCCTTGACGTAGAACAACAGATAACTGAAAGGGGAAGCATCCATATACGTTACACCGGATACGGTCGAGTTGCCTTCAGGTTTAATTCCGGCTCCATAAACGCCGGTGTTCCAGGCTTCGTTCCGTTCCTTCCCGTCCCCGTCCGTATAGGTATTCTGCACCATTTTTAGACTGCCGGAGCTTGAGGAGTAAGCAGCATCAGCAGTGACACGCTGGGCAATCGTCGCGGTTCCCTGACCTGCCAAGCCATAGCTGCCATCACTACCGGGTTGTTCGAAGCTCTGGTACATAACTGGCGCCGACGGCACATTGCCATCATCCGGATAAGCCGGCGGCAGAGCGGCAGCAGATTTGGAAAAGTACATCTCATCAAAATAATAGATGTTGCCCCAGCCCCAATACTCGCCCAGCGAAATGGAGACAATCCGCGAAAAATCGAGTTTTGTCTTATCGAGCGGAATCGAAAGCCTCGTCCACTGATCCTTCACGGACAGATTCTGATCCGTATTGGCATTCCATTCTTTCCCATCTGCATCCCGGATAACAACATTCGGGTTATGAACATCGGTGTCCAGAACGTAAAAATTTAAATAGTCATAGGCAGAAGCATCATAATAGGTCCCTTCTGTAACTGTATCCTTCTGTGGCGATACCGTGAATCCGTAAATATCGGTGTTCCAGGCTCCGCCGCTGGGATTATTGTCGTTCGTCTGGGTCAGGCGCACACTTCCCCGACTTCCGCCTCCCGGTGTCAGGTCTGTAATCGAAGCTGTTGATGAGGTACCGACGGCAGAAATCCCATAGGTCTTCCCCTCTCCGGCCTGCTCAAAGTTCTGATACCACTTGCTGTCTGTCTGTGTCTGCGGCGGTGTCTGTGGTGGTGTCTCCTGCGCGTAAGCGGTATCTCGTGCCATTCCCCCGAATACTCCCGGCAACAGCAAAACCAGTGCCATGACGGCCGCGAAATATTTGTTATGCCCCCGCTTGCGCTTTACCGATTTGCTTATGGACTGCATACATGACTCCTTTCGACTCTCTTTATTTGAAATCGATTTCATTTTAAAAAAAGAAAACTGAATTATTTTTTTCATTCCTCCCTCTCTCAACCTTATAAAAAGTTTGAGTGCCTAAGTCATTCAATGT
>NZ_LVWH01000200.1:0-38412 GCF_001909045.1 Paenibacillus sp. P3E
GTTTAATATTACCAGTCCTATTCTTACCTCTATATTACAGGGTGCTGCAAAAAAACGCGGGAGCTGATGCTCTGGCGTTTTTTTGCATTCAAATCTATTAAAAACAAAACATCCATAGGGAGCAGCACAAGCAGATTATCTTAAAGCGCATTTTATATAGAGAAAGGATGTGATGAGATGACCGAGAAGGAATTTATTGCTGCCATTGCCCCCTTTGCTATAGCTGATATGCGCCGAAGCCATATTGCAGCCTCCTTGACGATCGCACAGGCAGCGCTCGAATCCGGCTGGGGAAGTAGTGGATTGACGGTCAGAGCCAACAATCTGTTCGGGATCAAAGGCAGGGGTTCAGCCGGCAGCATCACGATACAGACAACAGAATATCAGAACGGGAAAGCTGTGCAGGTATCTGCGGCTTTTCGTGCCTATAATAACTGGGGAGAATCGGTTGCGGATCATTCTGCTCTGATCCGGGATGGGGTTTCGTGGAACCGAAATCTGTACAGCAAGGTGATTGGTGTAGGGGGAGCCGACGCTGCAAAAGAGATCGCTGCGGCAGGTTATGCCACGGATCCCGGTTATGCTTCGAAGCTTATTCAAATTATGAATGCCAATAATCTGTTTCAATATGATGAGATGGAGGATGATGAGATGTCGGCAGAGGATAGACAGAAGCTGGCCACTCTGGAAGTGCAGCTGCAGGAGCTTCAACAGCTTGTCAATGGACTGGGAACAAGCAGGGATATGCTACAGACAGGAGTACAGGAGCAGGGGCGGACCCTTAAAGATGTGATTGAACGGCTTGCAGCCATAGAAGGACGTTCAACCATGAATGTTCCGGAATGGGCACAATTGGCCGTCAGCGCCGCAGCGGCTGCGGGACTATTGGATACACCTTCCCAAGGCAGTTATGACTTCTATAGAACGCTCACCGTATTATACCGGGCAGGCCTCCTCACAGCGAAGAAGGAGGGTTGATGAACATGGTGAACGAGGCGCTGAATAATGTTCTTGCGTTTGCTTCAGTGTTGGCTGTTTTTGTTCTCGCGTTGGTTCAATTGGTCAAGTCCACAGTGAACCTGCCACGAAACCTGGTTCCTGCCGTTGGACTTGTGATTGGTCTGTTTGTCGGTGCTGTAGCTTACCCGTTTACCGAAATGAATCTGATTCTGCGCCTTTGGGCAGGTGGACTTGCTGGATTGTCCGCAACCGGACTTTTCGAGCTTGCATTCAATAAGAGGGATGGTTCAACCAAGGACTGAAATCCTCTTATCATTTAGGCCTTACTCACAGGCCAGTAGACCAAGCAATAGATAGTTTTCCAAAATATGATAAGGAAGGAAAGGAGGTGTTCATATGGGAACTTATTTGGATGCAAGAACTTCACAGAATGCCAGTACTGCCAATTCCATCGCCATTCCGATTCTGGTAATCAATACGCCTCAACTATTCGGTCAGATTGGCCTGATTACTGAAGGAATTACGACGAATCCCCGGGTGCTGCTCAAGGGAACTGTATCTGTCCAGCTTCCACTCGCTCTGGTAGGCATTACAATAACGATTGTCAGAGGGACATTGCCCACTGACCCGGTAGTATACTCAGCGACCTCCACTTTTAATTTAAGTGTCCTGGCACCACAGGTAATTGCGTTCTCTGCCGCTGATTTCTTACCACCGGTTTCACCCCAGCTTACGTATACTGCATTTGTCTCCTCCAATCTCCTGGGTACCATTCGTGTTGGACCGGAGAGCTTTGACGGAATTCTGGTATCGGATTAATGAACAGCATCCTGCCTTTGAAAAATTCACAAGCAGCGGCCTAAAAATAAACCGTTTAGCCCAATCTGTACGGGGGTCGGGGACATATTCTGTTGTGTAGTGATCAAATTGAAGGAGGTAATCTCATGGGTGCAGATTGTGGTTATGGCGGTAATGTGGGTGGAGCTAATGTTGGTCCTGTTGTAAGTCCTTTTACTTCGACAGGTGCGATTCTGGTGCTTTACATCCTTCTGGTTATTATCTTGAGTGCTTGCTTCATCTAAGTACAGGAAATGGTCGCGCGATCTCTGAGCAGAAATGCCGGGTCGCGCTTCTTTTACCCGTTGTGAAGGACAAGCCAGTGTAAATATAGAGGAGTAGTGTAGAATAAGAAGGGGACAGTTTTGTTTGTGAAATACATTATTCATAGGAGTGGTGAAGTTATGGAAGAGAAAGAAAGAATTTATATCGTGCTTAAACTGATTGAAGCGGGTGTACCTCTGGAGAAAGAGGCGCTGGAGTTGGGTGAGGAGGATTTTAATGAAAGAATAGAGGAGATTTTTGATGACCGGCTGGTAGAGAATATCATCTTCACAAGGTCCGGCAACAGGCTGCTTGGCGTTAACACACAAGGTGTGAGATTGACCCGGCGCGGCAAAGACTTTATTTTCCTGAAGGAGAGTGGCAGGTTGTGAGTAGATAAAGGATGAATTTCAAAAAAATAATTGTAACCATTTACCATCTAGTTCGTATTAGAAAAGGATGTGATTTCAGAAAGGGGATATTAACATGAGAAACAAATTGTCACTCATATTGGCTTGTGTGCTGCTGCTGGGTGTATGGTCTTGGTCAGCACCGGCGGCACATGGAGCAGCACTTAAAACAACATTTAGTGTGAACAATGAAGTCGTGAAGTTTCCCGTGAATGCGGCTCCGTTCGCAAAAGGCAATACGGTACTGGTCCCTATCCGTAAGGTTGGTATAGCGTTAGGTCTGGAAGTTAATTACATAAAAGAACAAAAAGTACTTCAACTAAGCCGTAACGGCCAACAGATTACGCTGAATCTTGGTGCAAATGAAGCAATATTGAATGGGAAGGATAAGTTTGCGATTGAAGAAAAGGCGGTGCTTCAAGGCAATCTTATTTATGTTCCCATATCCTTGCTGAATGCCATGGGGTTAGTGGTCTCCTATGATTCATCCTTGGCTCAAGTTAGAGTCTATACTCCACAGGTTTTCGCTGAGAAAGTAACAGGACTGCTGGCCTCTAATCAGCATGAGGTGTTATGGCAGCAATTTTTTAATGAGTCAAGCCAAAAGGCCATTTCTGTTGCCAAGCTTCAGCAAGTTTGGCAAGGCATAACCGAGACCTTTGGCAAGTACCTTAAGATTGATTCAGTATCAAGTCATCAAGTGAGTCATGAATTGACTATTGCCTCCACAGCCATTTTTACAAAAGGGAATTTGACTATAACGATAACCACAGACAGCTCCGGCGAAATCAAGGGACTCTGGTTTGCCCCTGCTGCTGCAGCAACACAATCTAATGCTCCAGAGCTTAAGCTTCCCGATGGAGTAACCGAGGAAGAGGTGGTTGTTGGTGCCGGGACATCACATCCGCTTAAAGGGCTGCTGACGCTCCCCAATCATTCGACTCACCCTTTGGCTTCTGTAGTGCTTGTTCAGGGTTCAGGAGCTTCAGACCGTGACGAAACAGTATTCGCTTATAAGCCTTTCCGGGATATAGCCTATGGACTTGCCAAACAAGGCATCGCAGTGCTTCGTTACGATAAACGGAGCTATTCTTATCCGGAGCAGTTTATAGGAGCTGCAGCCGCAACTGTTAGTGTTAAGGATGAAACGGTTGATGATGCGGTTGCCGCATCTAAGGTGCTCAAGGCTGACAAACGAATGAATCCTGCACAGGTATATCTGGTTGGTCATAGCCTTGGAGGTATGCTTGCTCCGAGAATTGATGCTGACGGCGGTAGCTTTGCAGGACTGATCCTGCTGGCGGGATCGCCGCGCAGTCTACTGGAGATTATTTACGATCAGAATATGGCGTCTATCCAAAATTTATCAAACTCTGATCCGCGTAAGACACTGACTATGGCAGCAATCGACGCCGAAAGCTCCAAGGGAAAAGAGTTGTCTGCAATGACCTTAGAGCAATCCAAGGCAATGCCTAGTGTATTTGGTGTTCCGGCTTATTATTTTAAAGAGATGGATATGCATCCTACGGCCGAGTTGGCTCGTAAGCTTACCAAACCCGTGCTAGTGCTGCAAGGTGCCGATGATTTTCAGGTCTATCCGGACAATGACTTTCCGCAGTGGAAGGATGTTCTAAAAGGGAATCCTGCAGCTTCCTTTAAGCTTTATCCTGGTCTTAATCATTTCTTCGTGAATGATGAAGGGGAAAATGCGGGAACCGCAGCGGGATATAACAAACCCGGAATGGTAGATCCTCAGGTCATCGCTGATATGGGGCAATGGATTTTGAATTTGTAATTGGGCTAGGACGATGTATCCGCCGCGGGGGAACGTTTAGGCTATAGGTGAATATCCTGTAACTAAGTGTTCCTATTATATTAAAGGCGGTGTCGCCGTGAATTATCAAACGTATTTTGCTCCTCATTTCCAGTCGTCCAACCAGCTTCTGTCTCGCAATGACGAAATGGTCCTCCAATTGATCCAACAGTCAATTCAAGGAGAGCGGAATGATGAGCTGTTTTATGACTTCCTTATTAAATTGGCTCCAACAAGGGAAGAACAAGAGATTATTGCAGGCATCCGCGATGATGAGAGAAAGCACCGGAGCATGTTCAAGACGCTTTACACCCAGCTGACCGGAATGGCTCCCAAGGTTTCAGATGAAGGGACAGAACCATTGCCGGCCAGTTATCTGGAAGGTATTGAAAAGGCACTGATCGGCGAACTCAAAGCATTTGAAAAGTATCGCAAGCTTTATTTGCATATCAATCCCCAGTACCGGGACTGGATCTTCGAGATCATGACAGATGAGATTAAGCATGCCAGCTACTACAATTGGCTGTACGCCAAAAATAAGTAATCAAGTATCAAAAAAGCACCTGGCAGGTGCTTTTTTACTGTAAAAAGACTTTTCTTCTGATGCAACACGAATGTTGAAATCATAAATAGTGTACACATCCCAAGGAATAGATATATAATTAATGTAATGAATTAAAAAAGAGCAGGCGGTGTTGTGGGTTGTTTTGGGAGCCGGCAGGATTTATGTTTTTCTCGATTATAGAAACGATTGGCGTATATTATTTGGTTATGGCGCTCTTCCGTTTCAAGCCCGGAGATTTTATATGGGAAGCTCTAATCGTAAGCCTCTTGATCAATTTGCAAAGTTACATACTTAGAAATGAACTCTCATTAGCGTACTTAGTACCATTAATTACGGTGTTAATCTTTATCTTTTTCTTTTCAGTTGTTGTTAAAATCCCTCTGGTATGGTCATGGATCACAACTATCCTTGGATATGCAATCTATGCATTATTGCAAACCGGGTTGGCGTTTCTTTTATTTGGTTCCATCGATGCTGCCCAGGCCAGCCTATCCAATGGTTATCTTCTGCAATTTTCCTCAGGGCTGATAAGTGTAATTCTCTCCATCTGGCTATACAAGATTGGCTGGGGTTTTAAATTCGATTTTGAGCGGCTCCGTTTTAAGTTTGAGGACATTCTAATTATCGTGCTAATTGTTGTATTTCTAGGTCTGCTATCTGTTATCGTCTACTACGAGCAATTGTTCATTCTCATTGCATTTTTTGCAGTTACAGTCATATTCTTGTTGTATTATGCTGTTTCGAAAGAGCGGGGGAAGTAACTAGCGGAATCTCCTTCGCCTTTTTCTATCCTACCGGGTGAATCGGGGTGAAGCAGAAGTGAAGAGTTTCCTGAAAAAGGCATGTCACAGCATCAATTACCGGATGGCTTCTTTACTGGCTATGACAGCAATGTTTATAGTAACTACAGATAGTATCCTTTTCATATATAAAGGTGAGACACCGGAAGAATTGCTTAAGTAGCTTGGAGGCATACCATGGACACCATAAGTGTAACTAGAGATATTGAGGGGAAGACGGGTCTTATAACTGTTAGAATTGATGAGATCATCTACCTGGGGACGGACAGCCGCACAGCGATTTTGTTGCTGCACACGTTGGACTCCGTTTATTTTACAGCCGGGACTTTAAAATATTGGACTCAAGTCCTCAACGCCTCAGGCTATTGCTTTCTGCTCGCTGACCGGAACAATAGCATTAATATACGGAGGATCGTAGAAATCAATAAGCTGCTGAAAGTAGCCTACTTCGAACCCGAGTCGGAGAGGAACAAAGCCTCAAAATACAGCACCATGTCCAAAAGCGGCCTTAAAGAGGTGCTTCAGGTTATAACAGAACTGGATTCAACAGTTGTTTTTACATGAAAGGCTACCTCTTTGGCGGCTTTTTTGTGTTTTTTTCATTTGGGGAAACCGTAATATCGAAGTGTGTATAGAATATAAAAATCGGGCGCCCCTTTCGGAGCGCCCTTTCATGGGAGAGGAGAAACCGGACGAAGAGCTTATGGGGAAACGTAAGCCTGCTCCGCGGTTGTCTACGACATCTTGCAATGTCGATAATTACATGATGGCCCTGAATGTCCAATTTTATACACGGAAAGTCGGAAGAAATTAGCCGCCTCCGTAAGACACCTGCAGACATTTTTTTATTTCAATAGACAATTGTGGTACTATAGGCTTGGACTTATGCCCTAAACGGCATAACTAACAGAGACATAAGAGCAGGTGAATAGTGGTGAGAGTTGTATCGGGAAGTGCAAAGGGCAGACCCTTGAAAAGTGTTCCGGGCAGCGGGACGCGGCCTACAACTGACAAAGTCAAGGAAGCGATGTTCAGTATGATCGGGCCTTATTTTGAGGGAGGTGCCGCGCTGGATTTGTTCGCAGGAACGGGCGGGCTCGGAATTGAAGCCTTGAGCAGGGGGATGGATCAGGCTGTTTTTGTGGACATGGAACAGAAGAGCATTGATACGGTGCGCGCAAATCTGAAGGCGGCTAAGGTGGAGGGACAGGCAGAGGTCTACCGCAATGAAGCAGGAAGAGCGCTAAGTGCGCTGGAAAAACGGGGGCGTTCGTTCGATCTTGTCTTCCTGGACCCTCCATACAGGCTGAAGCATGGGGATGAACTGATGCTGGCTATGGTTCAAAAGGGACTGCTGCGCCAGGATGCGGTGATTGTACTAGAACATGAGTCAGGCTATGAATATCCGGAGGACATCCCGGGATTCCATAGAACACGGCAAGCTGTATATGGAGAGACGACAGTCTCTATTTATAAGTATGAGGCTGCCTCCCAAGAAGTACAGGAGAGCAGCAAGGAGGGTAATGATGAGTCTGCAGATTAGAAAAGAACGTGTCGCCATTTATCCGGGAACGTTTGATCCGGTGACGATGGGGCATATGGATATTATTAACCGTGCAGCCAAACAGTTCGACAGACTGATTGTTGCCGTCCTTAACAACTTAAGCAAAAATCCGTTGTTTTCCGTAGAAGAACGTACCGATCTGCTCCGGCAGGCCACCCAGGATATTCCCAATGTGGAAGTAGACAGCTTCCGTGATCTGCTGGTCAATTATGTCCGGCAAAAGGACGCCCAGGTGATTGTCCGCGGAATCCGAACGGTTACCGATTTTGAATATGAGCTGCAGAATGCCTCGATTAATCATAATCTGGACCCCGATGCAGAAACTATTTTTATGATGACTAATCCGAAATATTCCTATTTAAGCTCGAGTGTCGTGAAGGAGATTGCCCACTTCGGCGGGAACGTCTCCGACTTTGTGACGCCTGAGGTAGAACAAGCCATGAATCTCAAATTTAAGCGGATGGACGGCGGAATGAAGCCGTAATATAAACAGCTGCAGACAGAGCTAATAATAGGAGCAGGATCAGAGCCTGCAAGGCCGCTAACTGTGGAATTGAGCGCCAGACCGTTAAGGGATTTAGCGTGACCGCCGGCAGGTGCTCATCCGGTACACTTATTGCTGGCTGCACATTCGTCTGAAGATTAAGCAGCGGTTTCCACAGGAGAAACGTGAATAAAAAAGCGTACATGCCGTGCAGCAATCGAATGGCAGCATAAGACAGGTAGCGGACGCCGGCTTGCTTAAGGAGAGTCAGCGCCTGGAGCTGTCCACAGATTCCGCTCCAGGCCAGGGCCGCCGATAACCAGGCCGCTGTGAGAGTGTTCATGGAATTGAAGGCAGGAAGGGCTGTTGTTCCTGTAGTAAGCGTATAAGCCCCAAGGTGAACCTCAAGCAGACTTGAAAACAGTGCCGGCGGAAGCTGTGGGAGCGCAGAAGCCGCTATATGGATTACAACTGCGAAGATGATCATATAGCCGCCGACGATCATCAGGTTCTGGACGGCAGAACCCACGGATTCACCAAGCAGTCTTCCGAAGCTGCGTCCATCCTGTGCACGTGCGTCCGCAGCAGCGCGATAAACGCGTGTCAGCAGAGAGGCTCTTTTACGGTGTGCCCGTTCCTGGATTGCGGTTGATTGGAGCTTAGAGCGTCCGGTAAATAGAGCGGAGGTACAGCCGGCGGATAACCCGGCAAGCCAGTGGATGGCCAGTAGTGTGTATCCGGAAGCGGGACTGTGCAGAAAAGCTGCGCCTATAACGATAAGCACAGTCACCGGGCTGGCATAGTGCGCCAGGGAGGCCAGCCTTCCTGCCTCCTTGTCCGTAATCCGGCCCTGTTTATGCAGCTGCATAACCGCTCCTGCTCCGGCGGGAAAACCTGCGGTCATTCCCAGAGCAAGTGTCCATCCACCGGCTCCGGGCAACCGGAATACTCGCTTCATAAGGGGTTCAAGCATTACACCGAAGCCGTGGACTGCTCCGGAAGCCGTAAGCATCTCCGAGAGGATCAGGAAAGGGAGCAGGGCCGGGAAGACAAGTGTCCACCATAGCTTAAGGCCCTGCAGGGAGGCCGCAAATGAGGACTCCGGTGCAGATACGATAGCAATAGCCAGCAGAATGGCTGCAGCCCCGCCTGCGAATGGAGCGGCACCTGAGGTTATTCGTTGTATTTTTATAGGACTCATTTTGAGCATCACCTCTTCATAGCTTAGGACATAGGCTAAAGACTGTTATCAATTTATGCAGAGAAGACAACCGTCATGCCTCGGTCCAACCGGCCGCTTCACAAGATCATTCCAAGTGTATAGTCCAGTGCTGAGGGAAAGAAGGGAAAAGCAGTGAGGCAAATGAAACGCCGGGTAGGATTCCGTGCCACAGCCTACTTGTTCACATTTGTGGTGATTCTTTATGTTGCTGTATTTATGAATACGCCCTATATTGTCTATCAACCCGGTAGCGCCTCTGAGGTAGCGCCAATGATTCAGGTTCAGAATGCAGATAAGGATGAAAAGGGAACTTTTATGATGACCACAGTATCTGCGAGCTACGCCAATGTTGCACTTCTGGTAGCCTCAGTATTCAATTCCAATGCTGAGGTTGTCCTGAAGGAGACCCGGCTGGGAGATAAGACGGAGCAGGAGTATGCGGCCGAGCAAGTATATTACATGAACAGCTCGCAGTCCTATGCCGTACAGGCGGCTTATCATGCGGCGGACATTCCTTATAAAGATGTGGTGGATTATCTGTATGTGTTCTCAGTACCTGTGACGGGCAACCAGGAACAGTTCAAGCCCGGCGATAAAATCATCAGTGTAGAGGGGCAGACTATACCCGATCCGGATGCGTTATCCAAGCTTCTTTCGACTAAAAAAATTGGTGATCCTGCAGTTGTTGTGCTGCAGAGAAAAGGCAAAGAAGTTGAGGAAACGGTCAAGCTGGTAGAAGTCAAGAATCAGCAGACTGGAGTGGTGAAGCCCGGTCTTGGGGTAGTGATCGGAGCGGTACAAAAGGTAAAACCTGAGATGGAAGGCAAAATGGTAAGCTTTGTGGACACAGATGTAGGCGGGCCTTCGGCAGGTTTGATGTTTACCATGGAGATATACAACCAATTGACTCCTGGTGATCTGACCAAAGGCCATCGGGTTGCAGGTACAGGCACTATTGATCCGGACGGGAAAGTAGGTGCTATTGGCGGAGTTAAGCATAAGATCGTTGCAGCTGACCGGAAAGGGGCAGAGATCTTTTTTGTGCCCGTTCAAAATTATGAGGAAGCCAAGGCGAAAGCTGATAAAATCGGTACTGACATGAAGCTTGTACCGGTATCGACCCTTGCCGATGCGCTGAAGTATATGCAGGAGCTGCCGGTCAAATCCTGACCGGGGGCTCCAGATAGTCGCTATAAAGATCTGTACGCAAGGGGTTGCTGAATGCTCCGGCATAAGCGGAGGCGGCTTGCAGATCTCTTTCAAGCATTGGATGAGAGAATTGCGCCGGACTAGTCACTACGGGCCAGCTGGCACGGTGCTTCATCTGTTTCAACAACGGGCGTCCGCTTTCCCGGAAGCCGAGGACCCGGATGTAACCGGGCCCCTTCGCGAGGAGAGCTGGTGCCATTTCTTCCTTGCTGTGGTTCAGCAGGGTATGAATCAGTAAACGCTGAAGCCTGGTGCGCGTGTAACGCTTGCTTTTCAGCGCCTCCAGTACTGCGGATACAGTGAAGCGCGGAAGAGAAGGCAAAATCCGCAGCAACCGGTTTTCCAGGCCTTCATTCATGTCCTGCAGGATTTGCAGCTCGGCCGGTGTTCGAGTGGAGAGCAGGTGGCGGAGCTGAATCCTGAAGCTTTCCAGATTCAGCGGGCCTCTGCCCGCCGCATGCTCTCTTTCCAGGATGGACATGCTATAATCTGGCATGTAAGCTGCAGGTGATCCGCCTTCTGAGAGCGCCTGGCGTATCGCTGTGGCACTTGCGATTCTCGACCCGCTCTGCAGCGGGTCGTGGAAGCCTGCGCCGGTGCGCGGCACAGTGAGGGGCCTGATTGCGCTGCCGAGCCGCCGCAGCGCGATCAGGTAGTGCAGGCCGAGGCTGTTGTTCGGCTGGCGCAGCAGCCCGGCAGCATCGAAGATTCTCTCCTTTCCCGGGAGAGAATCTTCCCAGACGGACGCCGCAGCCAGGCTGTATGCGGCGGGGAAGCTCGCTCCGAGTGCCATGCGGCGGCGGATCTCGCTCTTAAGCGCGCTGCTTTCTTCGGCCAGAAATTCGGCCAGCGGCTGCAGCGCGCTCAAAGTCCCGGCTTCGGAGCCGAAGCACAAGCTGTCCACGACCCCGGTCGCTTCCAGCAGAGCTACTGCTCCGAAGGCGAACCACTCTGCCGGCTGGACGGCATACGCCACCGGCAGCTCAATCACGACGTCGGCGCCCATATGGAGCGCCATCTCCGTACGGGCACGCTTGCTTACCGCCGCCGGTTCGCCGCGCTGGGTGAAGGGTCCGCTCATGATCACAATGGAGTGATCTGCACCGGATAGCCGCTTGGCCTCTTCGAAGTGGTGGACATGTCCATTATGTAAAGGGTTGTACTCTGCAATAATGCCTACTGTAGTCACTATAATTTCACCTCATATTCTTGATCATTAGGATTCCAGATTAGTTATATCATAATTTGATCTGACCGCTGAAACAATATAAAGGGAAAATGGTTGACAAAGTTAGGGAATACTAGGTATAATAAATTTTGTTTGTTTGGAGTGATGAATATGAAGATTCACTTTCGCAAATTGGCTAATGCCGACGAGCCTCTGCACATTCAGGAAACGCTGGATGTAACCGAGCTTGTCAAAGGGCGAAAGGATATACTCGCTGTTGCACCACTTTCAGTGGACCTTAAAGCGCTGCCCGCAGACACCGATTGTGTGAATGTGGTGGGGAAATTGAATGGGAATGTGGACATGTTATGTGCGCGTTGCCTTACAGAGGTTAACAGTGAATTGAACATTCCTTTTGCTGAGACTTTCAAATGGCTTAAGCAGCCGCTTCTTCCCCAAGATGAAGATGAGGAATTCATTTACGTCGAGGATGAGATTGTGGATCTTGTCCCGTTTGTGGAGGAAAATTTCGTACTGCACTTACCGGATTCGGTATTGTGCAAGGCAGACTGTCTTGGTCTTTGTCAGAAATGCGGACAAAATTTGAACGAAGGCACCTGCAGTTGCGACAACACAGTGATCGATCCTAGACTCGCTGCGTTGAAAGGATTCTTTACCAAGCAAGATGACTAAGAACAAATCCCGGGTGATAACGGGTTAAAACAGAATTAGGAGGTGTAACACAATGGCAGTACCTCAACGGAGAACGTCCAAAACACGCCGTGACAAACGCCGCACCCACTTCAAACTGGTT
Source organism: Paenibacillus sp. P3E (assembly GCF_001909045.1). NCBI lineage: Bacteria > Bacillati > Bacillota > Bacilli > Caryophanales > Paenibacillaceae > Paenibacillus > Paenibacillus sp. P3E. The sequence goes on from NZ_LVWH01000200.1 coordinate 12,111, forward strand.
GTGCCGGGCATGGTGAAATGTGAACAATGCGGAGAGCTGAAACTGGCTCACCACGTATGCAAAGTTTGCGGAACTTACAAAGCTAGAGAGATCATCAAACAATAGTCTATTCGAAAGATAGCACTTCATCAGCTGGTGAGGTGCTATTTTTTTTGAAAATATTCGATTGAATAGGCTTGCTTAAGCAAGTCTGGAAGTCAACGCTTTATTTTTGCTTCGGCATGCTTTATACTACATATTAGTACCTGGTTCTAAATATATTCATAAGATTTATAGCAATGAGAATAGCGGCCATCCCAGGCCGGATGCTATTTTTAAAATATAAGGATTCTTGGCTATGCCACCCATTACCCTTATATTTCCTGCTGAAACGGAGCCTGTCCATTTCATGGGCGCTGAAGCCGTTTCCGCTTGGCATGTGCCAGGAGGTGAGCCGCCATAGAGCGGATGTCCAAGAAAGAGCGTCAGCAGAAGCTGCTGCAGATCATAGACGGTAACCCTTTTGTGACTGACCGGGAACTGACCCGGCAGCTCAAGGTGAGCATACAGACGATCCGGCTGGACCGGATGGAGTTAGGGATTCCCGAGCTGCGTGAGCGGATGAAGCAAATGGCTGAGCACTCTTATGATCAGGTACGGTCCTTGCCTGCAGATGAAGTGGTCGGTGATATTGTAGACCTGCAGCTGGACCGGAGCGGGATTTCCATCTTTGAAATCCGTGAGGAACATGTATTCTCCAGAAATGGGATCGCACGTGGACACTATGTATTTGCCCAAGCCAATTCACTGGCGGTAGCCATTATCAATGATGAGATTGCCCTGACGGCTTCCGCCGATATTCGGTTTGTCCGAATGGTGCGGCTTCATGAGAAATGTATTGCCAAAGCGCAGGTGCGTTCACTCGCGGGCCGAAACGGTAAAGCGGAAGTGGACGTATTTACCTATGTCGGTGAAGAATTAGTTTTTCAGGGCCATTTCATAGTGTACCGGTCCGCAATTGAAGAATACAGCGAAGGGGGAAACCGCAGTGCTGATCGCCATTGATGCGATGGGTGGGGACAATGCTCCTGAGTGTAATGTCCAGGGTGCGTTATCCGCAGCTGCAGAGTGGAGTGACACGCAGATTGTGCTCGTCGGTGATGAAGCCAGACTTGAGCCGCTGCTGAAGAATAAGCCTTCCAATGTGACTGTGCGTCACGCAGGGGACGTTATTGGTGCTGATGAAGAGCCTGTAAAGGCGGTCCGCCGTAAAAAGGATTCGTCCATGGTAGTTGCAGGCCGTATGGTTCGCGAAGGTGAAGCTGACGCCATGATCTCGTCCGGGAATACAGGAGCCTTAATGACAACGGGGCTGCTTGTTGTGGGGAGAATGCAGGGGATTGAACGCCCTGCGCTGGCGCCAATGATTCCGACCCTGGATGATGTCGGTGTGCTGGCGCTTGATCTGGGTGCCAATATGGATGCCAAGCCCCAGCATCTGGTGCAATATGCGCTAATGGGCAGTATTTACCGCAACAAAGTGCATGGCATTGCTAAACCGCGCGTGGGTCTGCTGAACGTAGGCACCGAGCCTGGAAAAGGCAATGAACTGACGAAGGAAGCTTACCCGCTGCTTGAAGCGCTGCAGGGGATTCATTTTGTCGGCAATGTGGAAGCACGGGATGTACTCACCGGCAACTGCGATGTACTCGTATGTGACGGATTTGCAGGGAATATACTATTGAAGACACTGGAAGGTACAGCGGGTGCGATGTTCTCTCTGCTGAAGGAACAGTTCAGTAAGTCTCTGAAGACGAAGCTGGGGGCGGCCATCCTGATGCCTGAGCTCAGAAGCCTCAAGGGTAAAATGGATTATAAGGAGCATGGCGGGGCACCGTTGCTCGGTCTCAGCGGGTTGGTAGTGAAAGGGCATGGTTCATCTGACGGGAATGCTGTCAAGAATGCAGTCAGACAAGCACGAATTGCTTTGCAAGCGGATTTGGTATCCAGTATATCCAAGGAAATCAGCGGGAAGTGAGTGAGGACATGAAACAATTGCGTCCGGTAGGAATAATTGGGACAGGGAAATATGTGCCTGAGAAAATATTAACCAATAGTGATCTGGAGAAGATCGTCGAAACTAATGATGAATGGATTGTCAGCCGCACGGGCATCCGGGAACGGCATATTGCCGCGCCGCATGAAGCGACCTCGGACCTTGCATACGAAGCAGCGCTCAGAGCGCTGGATTCAGCGGGAATGAAAGCAGAAGATCTCGATCTGATTATTATCGCTACGGTAACGCCGGATAGTGCATTTCCGTCCACAGCCTGCATCCTTCAGGACAAACTGGGTGCAAAAGGCGCGGCGGCATTTGATTTGTCGGCGGCTTGTTCAGGCTTCGTATACAGCTTGGCTACAGCAACCGGATTTATCCAGAACGGAATGTACAACAATGCTCTTATTATCGGTGCAGACACCTTGTCACGTATCACCGATTACACGGACCGTAATACCTGTGTTCTTTTCGGTGATGGTGCAGGTGCCGTTATTCTCGGGGAAGTGCCGGAAGGAAGAGGATTCCAATCCTTTGATCTCGGCGCTGAGGGCTCTGGCGGAAGTCTGCTGAAGATGGAAGCGGGCGGTTCGCGGCTCCCGGCTTCACAGCAAACCGTAGAAGATAAAAAACATTTCATTTACATGAACGGCCGTGAGGTTTTCAAATTTGCAGTACGGATTATGGGTTCAGCTACGGAACGAGTGCTTACCAAAGCAGGAATTTCTAAAGAAAATATTGATCTGTTTGTACCGCATCAGGCGAATATCCGCATCATTCAATCTGCGATGCAGCGTTTGGATCTGCCGCCGGAGAAATGCGTAATCAATGTCGATAAATACGCAAACACTTCTGCAGCATCGATCCCGCTTGCACTGGTTGAGGCAGCGGAAGAAGGACGGATGAAAGAAGGCGACACCGTGCTGATGGTAGGTTTCGGTGGAGGTCTTACATGGGGCGCTTCTGTCCTGATCTGGTAATGCCACAGGTCCTATAATATAGAAGGAAGTGGTGGCAGAACGGCCGGAGCAGGCTAAATGCCTCACTGTTCAACGAGAAGGAGTTCAGACTGATGGGTAAAATTGCGTTTGTTTTTCCTGGCCAGGGTGCACAGGCTGTGGGTATGGGTAAGGATATATATGATGCTCTTCCGCATAGCCGTGCGGTGTTCGAAAAGGGCGACGAAGTGCTTGGATTTCCGCTCAGCCGGCTTGTTTTTGAGGGGCCGGACAGTGATCTGAAGCAGACTGTTAATACACAGCCTGCACTTGTTACAACTAGTGTGGCTTACCTGGAAGCGCTGCGGGAACAAGGGGTAAATCCTGATTATGTTGCAGGACACAGCCTTGGGGAGTACAGTGCCCTTGTAGCTGCCGGTGTATTGTCATATGAGGATGCGGTGAGCCTGGTGCGTCTGCGCGGGCGCTTTATGGAAGAAGCGGTTCCCGGCGGACAAGGGGCAATGGCAGCTGTGCTGGGTGCGGAACGTGAGGCCTTGACTGAGCTCTGCCGCCAAATATCGGATGCAGGTCATGTTGTGGAGCTGGCCAATGTGAACTGCCCGGGTCAAATCGTTGTCTCCGGTTCTAAGGCGGGCGTTGAAGAAGTGGTGCAGCGAGTGAAGGAAATTGGCGGTAAACGGGCCATTCCTCTTGAAGTAAGCGGGCCGTTTCATTCATCTCTGATGAAGGAAGCTGCTGAACGCCTGGCTGTTGAACTTGGGAAAGTGACCTTTAACACGCCTTCTGTGCCGGTGATTGTCAATGTGAATGCGACAGCGGTCACGGAACCGGATGAGATCCGCGAACTTTTAGTTCGGCAGGTGTTTTCTCCTGTGCTGTGGCAGGATAGTGTAGAATGGCTGATTGCAGCTGGAGTGGATACCTTTGTGGAGATTGGTTCAGGCAATGTGCTAGCAGGATTAATCCGCAAGATTGATAAGACCGTTAAGGTTGTTAATATCAATAGTCTGGAAAGTGTGCAGACAGGCTGGTGAATTCCGGTATAGACAAACGATGTGGAATGATGAAAGGGGAATATGGCATGTTCTCAGCATTAAAAGGCCAGACAGCTCTCGTCACAGGCGGATCGCGTGGCATTGGACGGAGTATTGCGCTTGCGCTTGCGGAGTATGGAGTGAAAGTAGCCGTGAATTATTCAGGCAATGAAGCGGCTGCTCAAGAGACCGTCGCTCGTATCGTCGAACTTGGCTCGGAAGGGATTGCCCTGAAGGGCGATGTCGGGAACAGCCAACAAGCGGATAACCTGGTGAAAGAGGTTATTAACACCTGGGGTAAGATTGATATTCTGGTCAATAATGCCGGTATCACCAGGGATAATCTGATCATGCGTATGAAAGAAGAAGATTTTGATCAGGTGATCGAGACGAATCTGAAAGGCGTGTTCAACTGTCTGAAATCAGCTACCCGCCCGATGATGAAGCAGCGTTACGGCAGAATTATCAATATTTCTTCGGTTATCGGTGTGATTGGGAATGCCGGGCAGTTGAACTACTCAGCAGCCAAAGCAGGTATTATTGGAATGACCAAGTCAGCGGCACGCGAGTTGTCCTCCCGGGGTATCACAGTGAACTGCATTGCCCCGGGCTGTATTGATACCGAAATGACACAACAGTTGTCCGATGAAGTCCGCAGCGAGTACGAGAAGGGGATTCCCCTTGCACGACTCGGGCGGCCGGAGGACATTGCCATGGCGGTTGTATTTCTAGCCTCGGAAGGGGCAGCCTACATGACGGGTCAGACACTTCACGTGGATGGCGGAATGTACATGTAAGGCCAACAAAGCTGTAAAGTCTACAGTGGAAGAGAATTGGGGCGGCCGGAAAGCGTTTTTTGAGCTCTATGGTATTTTGACTTCATATCTCGTATAATACCAAAAGAGGAGGTGAACCGGATGTCCGATGTATTGGAGCGTGTAAAACGCATTGTCATCGACCGCTTAGGTGCCGATGAAGCTGAGGTAACATTAGAAGCGTCTTTCAAAGATGATTTAGGTGCTGATTCTCTTGATGTAGTAGAATTGGTTATGGAATTGGAAGATGAATTCGACATGGAAATCTCTGATGAAGATGCAGAGAAGATTACGACCGTGGGTGAAGTTGTGAAGTACATACAATCTCATACCTAGAGTCATATGATTGAGAGTCCCGTTCCTACAGAGGGCGGGACTTCTCCTCATTTTACAGCATTTATGCAGTACCAAAGGATGCCATATGCACCTTTACGGGGAAAATAACTGGACCGCGCATGGAATGACCTTGCGGCGATTGAAGTTTATATAGTTTTATAACAAGAAGATACAGCCTACAGATGGGGTGATTGCGTTTGAGTCATAGAGTGGTTGTTACAGGTATGGGCGTGATAACGTCGCTGGGCACGGATTTGGACACGTTCTGGGATCATTTGATGAGCGGCAAATCCGGAGTTTCGACGGTGGACGCCTTTGATGTCAGCGAGTATACGACCAAAATAGCGGCATCAATTAAAGACTTTGATCCGGAGGCGCGGTTTGGCCGTAAGGAAGCACGCAAGATGGACCGTTTTGTCCAGTTTGCAGTCGCAGCAGGTGAAGACGCGCTGAAGGACAGCGGACTTGTGATCGGTGAGGATATTGATGCGGAACGGATCGGCGTATCTGTGGGTTCCGGTATTGGCGGACTCGGCACTTGGGAAGACAATCATAATATTCTCTTGGAAAAAGGCCCCAAACGGGTCAGCCCGTTCTTCATTCCGATGATGATTGCCAACATGGGATCTGGTCAACTGTCGATTAGTTTAGGAGCCAAGGGCCCGAATACTACAACAGTTACAGCCTGTGCAACAGGAAGCCATTCCATTGGAGAGTCTTTCCGCCTGATCCAGCGCGGAGATGCAGATGCGATGATCTGTGGTGGTTCGGAAGCCACGATTCGTCCAACGGGCATGGCAGGTTTTTGTGCAATGAGAGCGATGTCGACGCACAACGACGAGCCTGAGAAGGCGAGCCGCCCGTTCGATATCGACCGGGATGGGTTTGTTATGGGTGAGGGAGCCGGGATTTTGATTCTCGAATCACTCGAGCATGCCGAGAAACGCGGTGCCAAGATTTATGCCGAGGTCATTGGCTATGGTCTAAGCGCGGATGCCCACCATATGACAGAGCCTGATCCGGATGGTGCTGCACGTTGCATCAAGATGGCGATTCGGGATGCTGGAATTGCTCCTGAACAGATTGATTACATCAATGCTCATGGAACCTCAACACCTGTAGGTGATAAGTCGGAAACATCCGCTGTAAAAATGGCTCTTGGTGAGCATGCATATAAGGTTGCAATCAGCTCCACCAAATCCATGACTGGCCACTTGCTTGGTGCTGCCGGAGGGGTGGAAGCGATAATTTGCGGATTGTCTCTGCAAAAAGGTGTGATTGCACCTACTATTAATTTGGACAACCCCGACCCGGAATGCGATTTGGATTATGTTCCGAATGTTCCGCGCAAAGCGGATCTGAACATCGTTATGTCGAATTCATTCGGTTTCGGTGGACATAACGCGACGATTATTCTCAAAAAATATAATCAGTAAGGGAGACAGTGCAGTGAAAGGAGACCTGAAGCAGTTACAGAGCCAACTTCAAATCCAATTTCACGATGCTGCACTTCTGAAGCAGGCCTTTACCCATGCATCCTATGTGAATGAACACCGTTTCAACCAGCATCAGGACAACGAGCGTCTAGAGTTTCTTGGCGATGCTGTTCTGGAGCTTACGGTTTCTGAATATTTGTACAATCTGCTTCCAGACAGACCTGAAGGTGAATTAACCAAGCTGCGGGCTGCAATTGTATGTGAGCCCTCCTTGGTCAGATTCGCAGAGAGTCTGGGCTTTGGACGCTTTGTATTGCTGGGTAAAGGGGAAGAACTTACGGGCGGCAGAACCCGCCCGGCCTTGCTGGCCGATGTGTTCGAATCCTTCGTGGGAGCGCTTTATCTGGATCAAGGGCTGGAAACAGCACGGCGGTTTCTGGATAATCACGTATTTCCGCTGGTGGAGACGGATGGCAAGCTGCAAATGCAGATGAGCGATTTCAAGACGGAGCTTCAGGAGCTGATTCAGCATCACGGAATGGGTACGCTGGAATACCGGATTATTGAAGAACGCGGACCGGCACATGAACGGGAATTCGTCTCTGAGGTCTATATGGCGGGCCGATCCCTTGGCAGAGGCAGTGGACGCTCCAAGAAAGAAGCGGAGCAGCAGGCAGCAGCAGCGGCACTATTGCAGTTGAAGGAAGATGGCGCTTAGTTTCCTGGCTGAATGGTAAGGTTTTGCTTTTTTTGAATTCCTTGAACTTATGAATAGACTTCAGGATTGTTCCACATCGTGGGGGAGTCAGCGGAGGAGAGCAGCAATGGTCTGAATGCCGGCGTACAGGCGGAGGTCAGACTTTTGCTGCTCTTTTTCGAGAAAGAAATAAGTGTTCTAGAATGTGATTTTGAAGAGTTTATGCTCATGACCGCGGAATGCTTTGAAAATTAAGGCCTTATAAATTGGAGATACAGCCTGTGAACAGCTCATAATTATGAGCTGTTTTAGGCGGTGAAACGCTATGGTATAATGGGGCAGAGGTGAATAACAGGGTATGTTTTTGAAACGGATTGAATTAGCTGGCTTTAAATCATTTGCCGACAAAACGGAAATGGAATTTGTTCGCGGAATTACAGCTGTAGTCGGCCCGAACGGCAGCGGCAAAAGCAATATTTCCGACGGCATCCGCTGGGTGCTCGGTGAACAAAGCGCCAAATCACTGCGCGGCGGGAAGATGGAAGATATTATTTTTGCCGGAAGTGATGCGCGTAAAGCCGTGAATTACGGGGAAGTCTCGCTGACACTGGATAATGAGGATCATGCACTGCCTCTTGATTTCAGCGAGGTGACTGTAACACGCCGTGTACACCGCAGCGGGGATAGCGAATACTTAATCAACAAGCAGGCCTGCCGGCTGAAGGATATCACAGAACTTTTTATGGATACCGGCATCGGGCGCGAGGCTTATTCAATTATTGGACAAGGCCGGATTGAAGAGATCCTCAGTACCCGTTCCGAGGATCGCCGCGGTATATTTGAAGAAGCCTCTGGAATTGTAAAATATAAATCACGTAAAAAAGATGCAGGACGCAAGCTCGATGAAACGGAGCAAAATCTGCTGCGCATTCATGATCTGATTAGTGAGCTGGAAGATCAGGTGGGACCGCTGAAGGACCAGTCTGAGAAGGCGATCCGTTACAAGGAATTACGGGAGCAGCTCAAGCAATTGGAGATAGCTGTGTATGTTCACCAGATTGAAGGGATACATACGGCGTGGAAGGAAGGCAATGACCGGCTGGAAGTGCTCCGTAACGAACAGCTCCAGCTGTCTACAGTTGTATCTGCGCATGACGCTAAGCTTGAAAGTGGACGTGCTGAGCTGCGGACATTGGAAGCCGAAGTGGAGAAGCTGCAGGAACAGCTGCTGCGATATAGCGAATCGAATGAGAAAAGCGAAGGATACGGCGAGCTGCTTAAAGAACGCAGACGCAATTTGGAGAGCAACCGGGAACAGCTGATGACTACGCTGGGTTCTGTTGGCGAACGCTCTGCCGACCGTCAGCGGGAGCTTGCAGAACTGGAGCACAAGCTTCAGCAATCCCGGTTGTCGCTCGAGGAGCTGCGTAAGCAGCTGCAAGACGAGGAGTCCAGGCTGGAGGGCGTTGCCGGAGGTATTAGCCAGAGCAAAGAAGAGAAGCTTAAGAGTGCTCTGCTTGAACTGATGAATCTGATGGCCCAGGCCCGGAATGAAATCCGCTATGCGGATCAGCAAAAAGAAAGCCTGGAGCGCAGAATGAGCCGCAGCCAGGAAGAGAGCGGTAAATGGACAGCGAAGCTGGAGGAACTGATTACCGCCCAGAGTGGGCTGAAGGATAGAATCGCTGGTTTGGGCAATGAAATCGGCGCGCTCCGTAATGCTTATATCACCGAAAGCGAACAGACCAGCAAACGCCAGAAGCTGCTGGAAGAGACGCAGGGCGGACTCCGTAAATGGGAGCAGAAACGTGAAGCCCAGGTTTCCCGGCATGAGACCATGAAGGAAATGCAGGATGATTTTGACGGATTCATGCTTGGGGTAAAAGAGGTGCTCAAGGGTGCGCGCAAAGGACAGCTTAGCGGTGTGCACGGCGCTGTCGCGGAGCTGATATCCGTTCCCGAGAAGCTGGAGATGGCTGTGGAAACGGCACTGGGTGCTTCACTTCAGCATGTAGTTATGGAAAACGAAGCCGTCTCCCGGCAAGCAATTGCCTTTCTGAAGCAACGTCAGTTGGGACGTGCGACTTTTCTGCCGCTGGACGTTATCCGTCCACGGCAGATTGGCGGAAGTGACCGAACAATGGTTGAAGGAGCGGAAGGTTTTGTCGGAATCGGCTCCGAGCTGGTGGGATTCGAGGATAAATACGCCAGTATAGTCGGAAGCTTGCTGGGAAATGTGGTTATCGCCGAGAGCCTGGAGCAGGCCAACCGTATCGCAGCCAAGTGCCAATACCGCTACCGGGTAGTGACCTTGGAAGGCGATGTTGTCAATGCCGGAGGTTCCATGACCGGGGGTAGTCAGCATAAGAAGAATAACAGTCTGTTAAGCCGCAAACGCCAGCTTGACCAGCTCTTCAGCGAGATTGAGGAGAGTGAGCGGCAAATTGCAAAGCTGAAGCAGGGCATCAGCCGGTTGCGGGAGGAGCAGGAAACAGCTTCACTGAAGTTGGAAGAGCTTCGTCACGGTGGTGATGAGAAACGGCTGGAGGAGCAGCGTGTCTCCGGTGATTTGAAGCAGCTCGAACAGGAGCTTCGCCATGTGCAGGAGCAGGTTGATGGAGCCGGTGCCGAACGCAGCGGCTTTGAGAGCGAAGTGAAGGCACTGGATGAAAGCCGCAAGCATGCGGTTTCCGAGCTTGAACGGCTGGAGAAGGAAGAGAAAGAGGCCCATGAGGCGATCCGTAATGCGGAATCGGCACGCAAGGCAAATGAATCGGCAAAAGAAGAGCTGCAAAGCAAGCTCACCGGGATGAAGGTAACGGAGGGCAAGCTGGACCAGGAGATTTTCTCTCTGGAAGAGCAGCTGCGGCGTATGAGACAGGATGCGGGATCACAGGACAAAGAACTGCGCCACAGCCGCAGCCTGTTGATCACGATTGAGCAGGATCTGGAAGAAAACACAAGAGAAGCCGTGAAACAGAAGGAAGACCTGAATAACTTCCGACTGAAAAAAGAAGAGACTGCGGGCAAGCTGGATCTGGCCCGGGCTGACCGTGCGGCCTTGACACGCAAGCTGGAGCTTGCGGAAGGGGAAACTAAGGATCAGCGTCAGGCCCTGAAGGCAGTCGATGATAAGCTGAGGTCAACTGAGGTTGCTGTAGGACGTTTGGATGTTGAACTGGATAATATCCTGCGCAAGCTGAGTGATGATTACGAACTGAGCTATGAACTGGCCAAGCAGCGTTATCCAGTACCAGAGGATGTGCCTGCTGCCCAAATGGAGGTTCAGCGTCTCAAACGTAGCATTTCTGCGCTGGGAGAGGTCAACCTGGGAGCGATTGAGGAATATCAGCGTGTACATGAGCGCTTTACTTTCCTCAGCGGTCAAAAGGATGATCTGGTAGAAGCCAAGACTACGCTGTACCACGTTATTCATGAGATGGAAGAAGAGATGTCCAAACGTTTCAAGCAGACTTTTGACGCCATCCGCCGTGAATTCGGTACCGTTTTCTCGAAGCTGTTCGGCGGAGGCAGAGCAGACCTTATGCTGCTGGACCCTGAACATATGCTGGATACAGGCATTGATATCGTGGCCCAGCCTCCAGGTAAAAAACTGCAAAATCTGCAGCTGTTATCCGGAGGAGAACGGGCGCTGACCGCCATGGCACTGCTGTTCGCCATCCTTCAAGTCAAGCCGGTTCCGTTCTGCGTACTGGATGAGGTCGAAGCTGCACTGGATGAAGCCAATGTGGTACGCTTTGCCCAGTATCTGCGTGAATTCTCGGAGCAGACACAGTTTATTGTCGTCACCCACCGTAAAGGAACCATGGAAGAAGCAGATGTACTCTATGGGGTTACGATGGAAGAGGGCGGCGTATCCAAACTGGTTTCGGTTAAGCTGGAGGATGAAGAAGCAGAGATCGCTTAGGCAGGCAGATGCTGGCAAAGCCAGTTTATTCGAAGTAAATACATGGAGCAGGGCTATACGAACTAAGCGTATGCTTACGAAGCTAGTTTTGTACGAAGCCTAAGCAAGGAAGCAACTGCTCACAAAACTAGGCAGATGCTTCCGATGTGAGTTTGTACGAAGTAAATGCAGGAAGTAAGGCTATACAAACTTTTAGGAGGAACCATATGAGCTTTTTTCGAAAATTAAAAGAAAGCATCTCCGGCAAAACGGAGAGTGTAACGAAACAGTTCCGCGATGGTCTTGAGAAAACCCGTAAAGGGTTCGTGGAGAAGGTATCTGACCTGATCATCCGCCGCAAGAAGATCGATGAAGAGTTCTATGAGGAATTGGAAGAAATTCTGATTGGTGCCGATGTCGGAGTCAACACGGTGATGACGCTGGTTGAAGAATTAAGAGCAGAAGTGAAGCAGAAACGCATTGAGGATGCTTCCGAGCTTCAGCCGATTTTGTCCCGGAAGCTGATGGAACTGCTGCGCGGTGATGATGACAATAGTCTGAAGGAGAATCCTGACGGGATCACTGTCATTCTGTTCGTCGGCGTAAACGGAGTCGGCAAGACGACCACTATTGGAAAGCTGGCCCACCGTTATAAGCAGGAAGGTAAAAAGGTTCTGCTTGCGGCTGGCGATACCTTCCGTGCGGGTGCTATAGAACAGCTTGAGGTTTGGGGACAGCGCGCCGGTGTGGATGTCATTAAGCAGCAGGCGGGCTCAGACCCGGCGGCGGTCATGTTTGATGCCGTTCAAGCTGCCAAGCAGCGAAACGTGGATATACTGATCTGCGACACGGCAGGCAGACTGCAGAACAAAAGCAATCTCATGGAAGAGCTCAATAAAATTTTCCGTGTCATCCAGCGGGAGATTCCGAGCGCCCCGCATGAGGTGTTGATGGTGCTGGACGCTACTACCGGGCAGAATGCATTAACTCAGGCCAAGCTTTTTGGAGAAAAGAGCGGTGTAACCGGTCTCGTTCTTACCAAGTTGGACGGAACAGCCAAAGGCGGAATTGTTGTCGCTATCCGTCAAGAAATGAACTTGCCTGTTAAGCTTGTGGGACTGGGAGAGAAGATGGAGGACTTGCAGCCATTTGATTCTACCCAATTCGTACACGCCCTCTTTGCCGGAATGATTGCTGAAGAGGACCTTAACGAAGAGCAGGAATAAACCGGGACCCTATAAAATAATACGAGACTTGGCGCCATGAGCGGTTGTGCTTTTAATAGAAGCAACAGCTGCTCTTTTTTTGTGGTTATAATTGTAAAAATTCAACATATGAAAAATTCATAATAGTACTGCTTGTCAACTCTCCCGCATACAATTCTATGTATTCCTATATACTCATACCCCTGATCAGCACTCCCTTGAGAACGGAAGCGATTCCACAATTGCCAGGGTGGGTTATTAACTCCATCCCGCTGTTATATATATTGACATGAACATTAGCGTTTACGTATTATTAAGGTGTATTTCAATATTTACATCTCTTAAACTTTCAAAAAATAGGCCGGCTTGTCAACAAACATTACACATTATATTGATCCGAAAGGAGTCGGGCTCATGTCCAAACTTGATCCTCTGCCCGGACTGTCTCCGTATCCGCTGCAACATTTTTATGATGAAATGTATGCCGATGAACGGAGCGTCCGTCCGCATTACAAACATGTGAACCGCATGTTTTCCGGGATGAGCCCCGAAGAGCTGCAGGGCAAACAGAATCTCATGCAGCGTCGGATGATGGAAGAGGGAATTACCTTTACACTGTACAATCCTGCACAGGATCATCCCATGGAGCGTACGATTCCCTTTGATATGATTCCGCGGATTATCCCCAAACTGGAGTGGGAAAGACTTGAAGCCGGTATCGTTCAGCGTATTACGGCGTTGAATCTGTTCATTCATGATATCTATCATGAGCAGTACATTGTCAAAGACGGAATCGTTCCGAGACGTATGATCATCTCGAACTGCTATTTCCGGCCGGAGATGTCCGGCATGCGGGTACCCGGCGGGGCTTACGTTACTACTTCGGGAATCGATCTGATCCGTCATCATGATGGTGAATATTACGTGCTTGAAGACAATTTGCGGACACCCTCAGGATTTTCCTACCTATTTAAAGGCAGATCCCTGATGAATCAGCTGTTTCCCGAATTGTCTTTTGCCAGCTCCATCCGTGATGTCGACCACAGTTTGAACCGGTTTCTGTCCGTGCTGCGCAGCCTCTCACCGTCTAAGACGAAGGACCCGGTCATTGCTCTGCTAACTCCGGGCGAATACAATTCAGCTTACTACGAGCATGCTTTTCTAGCCCAGCAAATGGGAATATACCTGGTGGAAGGCAGGGATTTGGTTGCCCAGGACCATAAGGTGTATTTGAAGGAAATGAACGGTCTCAGGCGTGTGGATGTCCTGTACCGCAGATTAGACGATGATTTCATAGATCCGCTGGCGTTTCAGCCGAATTCACTCCTGGGTGTTGCCGGGCTGATGAACGCCTACCGGGCAGGGAATATTGCCATAGCCAATGCACCGGGAACCGGAGTAGCTGATGATAAAGCGATGTATGTATACGTACCGGATATGATCCGGTATTATCTGAACGAAGAACCGATCCTGGGAAATGTGCCTACTTATCTGCTGTCCCGTGCACAGGAGCGCCAGTACGTGCTGGATAATCTGCATGAGATGGTTGTGAAGGAAACCTCCTTGTCCGGAGGATACGGGATGCTGATTGGCAGTGAAGCGACCAAGGATGAGCTTGCTGATTTCCGTCTCAAGATTCTTGCCGATCCGGCCCGGTATGTCGCCCAGCCGATTATGTCACTATCTAGAGCTCCAGTGCTATCAGGTGGCTGTATGACGCCTAGGCATATTGACTTGAGGGCTTTTGTGCTCATGGGTGCCGACCGCAAACCGCATGTTATTCCGGGTGGTCTGACACGGGTAGCCATGAAGGAAGGCTCGCTGGTGGTGAATTCGTCACAGGGTGGCGGCGTGAAGGATACTTGGGTAATGGCTTAGTGTATACAGCATAACGCTTCAGAATTAACAAAATGCGGCGTCAATACGTTAAATGAAGGAGTGGCAACGATGCTGAATCGCAATGCGGAGGCTTTGTTTTGGATTGGCCGGTATATGGAGCGGGCGGAGAATCATGCCCGGCTGATCGATGTGCATTATCATATACAACAGGAAGAGGACTTCCAGGCTGAGGGACATAAATGGTCACGGCTGATCGATGCGCTGGGTGTCAGAAATGAATACCAGCAGCAATTTGACAGCTATTGCGAGCAGGATGTCTTGTCCTTCATTACACTGGACCTTGGCAATTCCAATTCAATATTCTCTTGTGTTCACCAGGCGAGAAATAACTTGCGGACGCTGAGACAGCATCTTCCCAGTGAGTTGTGGGATATTGTCAACAGCTTCAACCTGTGGCTCGGGGAACAATCCCTTGCAGATATAATGGCCGGACCCCATCAGTTCTATCAGCATGTCAAAGCGCGTGCGGCCATGTTCCTCGGTGCGGAGCAATCCGTTATGCTGAGAGCCAATGAGTGGCGCTTCATTGAGAGCGGACGCTTCCTGGAGCGGGCGGAGAATACGACCCGCATTCTGCAGGCTGTTACGGTATCCTGTAAGTCCAAAGATATCAATGCTATTTATACACAGCTACAGGCGGTCCTCAAATCAGTGAGCGGGTATCAAGCCTTCCGACGCTATTACGCCGATGCGATGTCCCCGGAGAGCATATTGGAGTTTTTGATTGTAAATGCGTATTTCCCCCGTTCGATCCGTTTTTCGTTCCACAAGCTGGAGGAGCATTTGGCCAAACTTGAGCTGGATACTTCTGAGAAGGGCTCCGGTCACGAGCGGGTGATCCGGCAGGCTGGCAAGATCAAGGCAGAGCTTGACTACATGGAGAAGGAAGAGATGTCCGGCGATCTCGTAGAGGATGTATTGCAATCGCTGATGATCTCTTGCCAGAAGCTCGGTAAAACGATGGAAGGCGCCTTTTTTCGCCGTGAAGGAGTTTCTGCATGAAAATTCAGATCCATCATACAACCACATACAGCTACCCGGAGCCGGTTACGGACAGTGTCAATGAAATCCGTCTAACGCCGCGGACCAATTACCGTCAGTCCTGTTATCATCATGAGGTAGAAGTGTTTCCACCAGCGAATCTGCTTACCTATGAGGATTTTTTCGGCAACCGTGTGCATGCCTATTCAGTGAATAAGCCTCATAGGGAGATGGTGATTCATACTAAAGCCACCGTAGTTACACTGGATAAGGAGCAGGGTGCCGATCTGCCGCATATTCCGTTGGAGGATCAGGTGAAGCTGCTCAACGACGATCAGTTCCAGAACCGGTATGTGGAGTTCATTTTGCCTACCCGATATACCGAAGTAACACCAGAGCTTGTTGAGTTTGCGTCACAGCATCCCTTTGATGAAGCAGAAGATATGTACGAATGGACCAAAAAGCTGTCGTCGACGATCTACGAACAGTTTACGTATGATCCTGAAGCGACCAGTGTCAATACAACTGTTAAAAAAGCATTAACTCTCAAACGAGGTGTGTGTCAGGATTATGCTCATCTGATGATCGCGGTCTGCCGTAGTGTCGGGCTGCCTTCACGGTATGTTAGCGGGTATCATTTTGTTGGTGACCTTCAGGGAGGCAATGCCGATTTCGAGCAGGCTTCGCATGCCTGGGTGGAGACACATATCCCCGGAACGGGATGGCTGGGCTTTGATCCTACGAATAATGTGGAAGTGAACTGGCGGTATATCAAGCTGGGACACGGCCGGGATTACAAGGATATCGTACCGGTAAAAGGAGTATACCGCGGTGTATCCGGTACGTTGACGGTGAAGGTGGATGTGCGCAAGCTGGAGAATTGAAGGAGTGAGGAGAGCCCTGCGGCAGCGGGGCTTTTTTGATTACACCCGGGCAGTTCACCCATTTCTTTTGCCATTTTTTTGATATGTCTAACAGGTAGTGAATAGGGGGTTGTTTGTACTTGCAGTGAGCATGTTGCAACAAGTTTGTGCGAATTTTGCATGAAATGATTATAATCAAGGCCCATTTGGGTAATCTTGAAACAGAGCCACTAAGTTGGACGAATTGGAAAGGGAGTGTACATATGAGCCCGAATATAGCAAAAAAGCAGCGTTTCCTCGGTAAAACAGCCATAATTACAGGCGCGGGCTCTGGGATCGGCAGAGCGACGGCGATTCAGATGGCCCGTGAAGGTGCAAATGTAGCCTTGTTTGACCTGGTGAATGAACGTACCTCCGTCCTGGAGCAGAAGCTGAACAAACAACGCAAGGACTGTGCACTCGCTATCGATGTCGATACTTCGGATGCAGGGCGCATGGAAGAGGCAGTACGCAAGACGGTGGAGCATTTCGGCGGACTGGATATTGTTTTTGCCAATGCCGGAATCAATGGAGCGGTAGGCCCTATCGAAGAGCTGAGCCTGGATGATTGGGAGCGTACGATATCCGTGAATCTGACGGGAACCTTTCTTACGCTGAAATACAGCATTCCACATCTGAAAGAAAAAGGCAAAGGCAGCATCATCATTACGAGCTCCATCAACGGCAACAGCCGTTTTGCCAGCTTTGGCTGGTCACCCTATAGTACTACCAAAGCGGGGCAGGTTGCTTTTGCCAAGATGGCTGCTCTGGAGCTGGCGAAGTTCAAAATCCGTGTCAACGTCATCTGTCCGGGAGCCATCTCGACGAATATTGATGAAAGCACGGAATTTAATGAAGATGTAGAGGCCATTGTGATCCCGATTGAGTTCCCGGAAGGTGCGCAGCCACTTGCTGATGGGCCGGGTAAACCGGAAAATGTGGCGGACCTGGTGTCTTTTCTCGCCTCGGATGACTCGATTCATATCACGGGAGCACAGATTGTGATTGATGGCGCAGAATCATTGCTCTCCTGATATACTCACACAGTAGGATACAGAATCCCTGAGAACAAAAGAGTCTTATCCGATGGTGGACCATGGATTAGGCTCTTTTTGTATTATGCCTCTATTCTTAATCTAATTTCAAAAGCGGTTCTGTGATCCAGGTTGTGTACAGTAACTGTACCGTCATGCAGCTCAATAATGCTCTTTACGATAGCAAGCCCCAGACCTGATCCATTGGTCTGTCCAAAGCGTGATTTATCAGCTGTATAAAATCTTTCAAATACAAAGGGTAAATCCTCATCCAGTATCGGTTCCCCATAGTTAATAATACGTACGAGCGCTTCATGATCAGCTTTACTTAACTCGATATCAAGGTATTTTCCTTCGCTTCCATACTTGATAGCATTACTAATAAGGTTATCAAATACCCGTACCAATAGAATCGGGTCTGCATTAATCATGATTTTTTCATTGCTGTAAAATAGTCTATACTCCATCTCCGCCTCTGTAAGTGCAGGAATAAATCCAAGAATCACTTGCTCCAAAAGTTCTCCTAGATTGAGCAAGCTCTTATTGATGGTTAATTCCGAATTCGTGAGCTTTGAATATTCAAAAAGATTGTCAATCAGAACCTTGAGTTCATTACATTTTTGGAAGGCTATACCTGCATAGTGCCTTAAGCTTTCTTCATCCGTGTATTTGACATCCGCAATCAATTCCATATACCCAAGGATAGAGGTCAACGGTGTTCTTAAGTCATGCGATAAATTTGTGATCAAATCATTTTTTGTGTTTTCCCAGCTTTTTTCTTCTTCCATCAAAATCTTTAGTTTATAGACCATGCTATTGACGGTGGTGGCCAATTTTCCAAGCTCGTCAGAGCTTTTAACCGGAATGTTGACTTCTAAATTACCTTTAGAGATGGTTTCCAGTGTTTTCGTGATATCTTCGAGATATGCGATGCTCCCTCTGGTCATCAGAAGAAGAAATCCAATCATAAGCAAGATAAGAACGACAAATAATAGAAGGGAAAATATAATTAAATGCTGCATGAAAAATACCGCGAAGGGGTGGTTTTTGGAGGCCACAATTAAGGCCATAAATATCAAAAGCATACATAAACCGGTCAAAGCAGCACTAGTGAAAAAAACGAGTATCAGCTTATAGCGTATGGTGCCCCGTTTATTTTTCAATTTTGTAGCCAACTCCCCATACGGTTTCAATGATATCAGGTGTTTTTGGCGTTTTCTCAACTTTCTCCCTAAGTCTCCAAATATGAACCATGATCGTATTATTAGATTCAAAATATTTTTCTTTCCATATCGCTTCAAATATTTGTTCCGCACTAAACACAGTGCCGGGACTACTGGCGAGCAATAATAGTATTTCATATTCCGTTGGGGTTAAATTGATCTCACCGTGGTCAGTAGAGACGGAATGATTATTTTTATTGATCACTAAACCTTTGATGTGAATGACACTGTCCTCATTCTTTTGTTGGCCCGGTACATTTAAAATGATATAACGTCTTAACTGTGATTTGATCCGTGCAATCAGCTCCATTGGATTAGATGGTTTGGATAAGTAATCATCTGCACCCAGTCCAAGCCCAAGAATCTTGTCCATATCCTGTGATTTGGCGCTTAGCATAATAATAGGTAAGTTCATGGTCTGCCTAATTCTTCTGCAGGTCTCCATTCCATCCATTCCTGGCATCATAATATCGAGCACAACCAGATCTACTGTCTGATGGTTCAGAATGTTAAGGCCCTCAGTTCCATCAAAGGCTGTTAATACCCGATACCCTTCATTGACAAGATAAATCTCAATTAACTCAACAATTTCCTGTTCATCATCAATAATTAGAATACTATATTGCTCCATAGTAGATCCCTTTCAAATAACGCTCTGTAATGAATATGTTCATTCATGAGTTATGCACTTGAAGTCCTTCACTGTTCTCCGTTAGAATTCAAGCCTTCATTGATTTTCCATTCAACATATAGACCTTCGCTTGATGGAATAATAAGACGTCAATTATTTTTTATAAATATCCGGCAGTCGATTAGTGAAGTGAATTCAGATATTCATTTTCGATAATCACTGTCAAGTATACAGTAGAAGAATTGATTTACCCATTTACCTTGCCAGTGTAATTCTTCTCTGAATATACCTTCTCTGACCATTCCTAACCTTTCCAACACCTTGTATGAAGCGGTATTGAATTCATTACACATGGCAACGACTTTATGCGCATTCCAATCTTCAAAAGCATACTTCAACGCTATTTTTGCAGCTTCAACAGAAAATCCTTGCCCTCGATATTCAGGAAAAATACAATAACCCAATTCCCAACTTTCACGCTCTTTTACATACCAATGAATATGCAATTCTCCTATAGCTGTTCTTTCTGGATCATCAAGCTTTATTATGTATTGCTTATACCAATCACTATTAATTTTCTCTATTACATTCGTTCTAACTGCTTCCTTATCGGATGAAATAAAATCTTCGAAAGACCATAAGGAAGTACAAGTTTTTTTATCAACAATGAATTCTACATCGTCTAAAGTAGCCAGGGATAATACAATTCTTTCTTTCATTTCCTTTTCACCGCCCAATTAAAGTTATTATTTCATCACAACATAATTCTGGTTAGAGGCTGCCTTAACTCACGTGGATATACATCCATGTATTTGTCCATTATAGCTGTAGGCAAAAGTTAACTCTATGCAATAGATCCGTGATTTTCAGAAGGTGTTACTTTTCGGATGATAACAAGTCCATAAATAAATAAGGGCAGAAAGATTAGAATTGAGATTAAGGAGTTACTGACAGTCATAGTGAGGTAGGTTTTGTTCAGACCTCCGCCAACCGTAATTTCTTGAAGGCTGCCAAAGATATCAAATACACCATGAGCAATCATTGCTGGAAAAATGCTTTTATTCCTGATAACACAGGCTGCAAAATACACACCGATGAATATTCCATAAGTCATTTGTGTTAACGTAGCAAGCAATGAAGAATGATGAAGAAAGTAATGGATGATATGGGCGGAACCAAACAATACACTGGATATGATCACCGCAGCATAACACCCTCTTCGGGTTGCTCCCCATTTACGCAGCATTACTGACAATACAGCACCGCGGCACAGCACCTCTTCTAATAACCCCGTGGACAGATATGTTAAGATGAACAATCCAATTACGACCGGTCTTGAGGTATCTATAACAATATTGCCAAATATAAAATCGGACCCATTAAGTAATGTTAACAAAATCATTGGCCAGTAAATCCATAATCCCTTCCAACTCGGACGGGTAAATCCTGCACTCTTCAATAACCCCCACCGTTTCAGAAGCCATATTATTGCAAAACTAACCAGTACCTGCTCAATTATACCTGTTGCATATTCACTTGATTTCTGACCTAACAAAGACACAAACAAAGGATCTAAAGGTATGGACGTAAGGGCAATCGTCACAACAATCATAATAATTGAAAACATTACAGGCCGACTAAAAGCATAAGTTTTTAACTTTTCCATCTAAAACTCCCCCTTGTAATAAAACTGGATACGACTCCATAAGTGTAGGCGAAAATATCCGCTGCGATCTAACTAATTACTTAAGGAAATCTAACGGAAATCTTAACATTTCTTAGCTGCTGTCCGGTGAGATGAGTGGAACGTAGATGAACACTGCCAATGGCTAGGGCAGTTTTTTTGGCATTTTATAAACAATGTAATTAGATGATTGTAAAATAACAAACAAAATGATAATATGTCTATATATTAAGGCGAAAATGGGTGATCGAGTTGGCGGAAGGTAATGAATCGGTTAGTATTTCGGAAAAATTCTGGAACGCCTCCATTAGTGAGCTGAAGCAGGGATATCTTTTTGAGATGCGGGAGCATTCAGGTTACTATACATGTCTGGTCTGTGGAGAGGAATTTGAGAAGGGCTTGATCTACAAGAAAGAGAGTCAATATTATGAAGCCGGGAAATATGCAGCACTTCATGTGGAACAGGCACATGGTGGGATGTTTCACTGGCTGCTGGGACTGGACAAGAAGCTTACCGGATTAACGGAGCTGCAGAAGGGGCTGCTGAATGCTTTTCGGCACAGCTTGAGTGATGGAGAAGCAGCCGAGGAACTGGGCATTGGCAGTACCTCTACCGTGCGCAATCACCGGTTTACTCTGCGGGAAAAGGTGAAGCAGGCGAAGCTGTTTCTCGCTGTAATGGAGCTTGTGGAAGAAAAGCCGGGGGCATCCTCGCCTTTTGTCAGCATCCCGCGTTCCGCCGCCATGGTTGACGAGCGGTTTGCCATTACGGAGGAGGAGAATACCGAAATCCTGAATACCTACTTTAAAGAGGGATTGGAAGGTCCAATCTCGGAGTTTCCCAAGAAGCAGAAGCGTAAAGCAGCAATTCTCCGCCAGCTGATTAAGCGTTTTGAAACCGGACGCCAATATACAGAGAAAGAGGTTAACGCCATCCTGAAGGAGGCTTTTGCGGATTATGTTACGCTCCGGCGGTATTTGATTGATTATGGGCTGCTGGACCGTGAGCCAGATGGAAGCAGCTACTGGGTTAGTTTATAGATGAAGGAGAGAACAGCAAACATGGAAAAGTCAAAACGTAAAGAATTAGCCTATAACTACGCGCATTCCCACCGGCCGATGGGAGTATACCGAATCGTCAACACCTTAAATGATAAGGCCTTTGTAGGCAGCAGCATTAATCTGGATGGAGTCTGGAATAAGCATAAGTTCATGCTGGACATCGGAAATCATGACAATAAAGAGCTTCAGGCAGATTGGAAGGCATTCGGAGAGAAAGCATTTATTTATGAGATTCTGGAGCAGATTAAGCCTGAAGAGGATTTTGTGGCAGAGGTAACCGAACTCTCCAAATACCGCAAACAATTGCCCGATTTGGAGAGCAAATGGCTGGAGAAGCTGTCACCTTACGGAGAACGCGGTTATCTAAAACAGAAATAGTGAACGGGTGATTTCACTCATCCCCTATGCTAAACTATAGGCAAACGGCAGCACATCGGCCTGATAGCTTGATTGGAGCCTTGCAGCAGAGGAGTGAGAGTGGATATGACGATATTATCTTGGCTTGCGGAACAGAGGATACAGGAAGCTATGCGTAGTGGTGAGTTCGAGGATCTGCCGGGGCACGGCAAACCTCTTCAGCTGGAGGATCTGTCCGGGGTGCCGGAGGATTTGCGGATGTCTTTCAAAATCATGAAGAACGCCGGTCTGCTCCCGGAAGAAGTCACGCTGCGCAAGGAATGTGTAACTCTGGAGACACTGCTCGCGGCATGTCACAGCAATGGAAACACCGAGGATGGCAAACGAAAAGAGCTTAAATCCCAACTGACGCTGAAACGACTCCGCCTTCAGGAGCTGATGGGGCAGCGCGGATTCGGGAACAGCAGCGCGTTCTCCGACTATGGAGACAAGATTCAGGAGCAACTGACGCGGGAAGAATAATTGAATCGAGTTATCCGGCCGAAAGGGCAGGGTAGCTCTTTTTTGTATGCAGAGAGCTTGAAATTTACTAGGGTTTCGCCCATCATATTAGGAATACTAGACAATAAGAATACATGGAGAGATTCGATGAGACAGCTTCCCATTGCGCAGGTGCTCCCTGAGCTGAAAACCATATTGAACACTTCAACCGCTGCCGTTCTGCTAGCCGAGCCTGGCGCGGGGAAGACAACCGGTACGCCGCCGGCTTTTTTGGAAGAGGTTTGGCTGGCCGGAAAAACCATACTTATGCTGGAGCCCAGAAGGTTGGCCGCCCGGTCGGCAGCGAGCTACATGGCATCCTCCATGGGCGAAAGTGTCGGACAAACGGTAGGCTACCGTATGCGCAATGACACAAAAGTAGGCAAAAACACCCGTATTGTCGTGGTCACAGAAGGAGTATTGACCCGAATGCTGCAAAGCGATCCGTCGCTAGGCGATGTAGGGCTTGTGATCTTTGATGAATTTCATGAGCGCAGCCTTCATGCAGATCTGGGACTGGCGTTAACACTGGAAGCACAGGCTGTGCTCCGCGAGGATCTGCGGATTCTGATCATGTCGGCAACACTGGACGGCGACAAGGTATCGGCTCTGCTCGGAGGTGTGCCTATTGTGGATTGTCCGGGCCGGACCTTTCCGGTGGAAACGGTCTATCTGCCAGGCCCCGGAGACAGGCAGCTGGAGCAGGGAGCTGCAGCCGCTGTCCGCCGTGCACTTGCCGAGCAGCCTGGAGATGTGCTGGTCTTCCTGCCTGGGGAGGCGGAAATCCGCCGCACCGAGCGTGAACTGCAAAATGTTGCTCTCCCTCCTGGAACAGTGCTTCGTCCACTCTATGGGCAGCTGCCACAGGCGCAGCAGGATGCCGCGGTGGCAGCCTCAGTACCCGGAGAACGTAAAGTAGTTCTGGCGACTTCGATTGCTGAAACCAGCTTGACGATCGAAGGGGTACGCACGGTGATCGATACGGGGCTGCGGCGGACTCAGGTGTTCTCGCCGCGCACGGGCATGCCCCGGCTGACTACGGTGCCGGTCTCCAAGGCTTCGGCTGACCAGCGGCGGGGCCGTGCGGGACGCACCGCGCCGGGAGTATGCTACCGGCTGTGGAGCCCGGAAGAGCATGCCCGTCTTCCGGATGAGAATGTGCCGGAGATCATGGAGACCGACCTGGCGCAGCTGGCTCTGGAGCTGGCGCTGTGGGGAGCGCCTTCCCCGGCGGCGCTGCTCTGGCTGGACGCGCCGCCTGCTGCGCCTTACGCGCAGGGCACAGCGCTGCTGCGCCAGCTCGGCGCGCTGGACGCCGGCGGCGCCATTACGCCGCACGGCCGCAGCATGGCCGCGCTCGGCGCGCACCCCCGCGTCGCGCACATGCTGCTGCGCGCGGCAGAGCTGGGAGCAGCGCCGCTCGCCTGCCGGCTGGCGGCGCTGCTCCAGGAGCGGGACCTCTGGCGGGGTCCCGCGGCAATGGACAGCGACCTCACGCTGCGCGTGGAGGCGCTGCTGAGGTTCGAGCGCTCCGCTGCGGACAGCGGCGGAGCGGACCCGGCAGCTCTGCGCGCGGTGCAGCGCGAGAGCCGGAGCTTCCTGGCGCAGCTGCAGGCCGCGCCGAGTGCACTGCCGGACAACATCAGCCTCACCGGGCTGCTGTTGTCGTTCGCCTACCCCGACCGCATCGGGCAAAAACGCGGCGATGGCGCGTTTCTGCTCTCGGGTGGCCGGGGGGCGGCCATGAGAGAAGGGCAGCCGCTAACGCGTTCGCCCTATATTGTAGCGGCCGGCATTGATGACCGCGCCGGCCAGAGCCGGATTATGCTGGCCGCAGAGCTGCCTGAAGCAGACCTGCTGAAGCATCACAAGAACAATATGACAGAAGAGCGCGAAGTCTATTGGGATAATGATAGCGGAAGTGTACAGGCGCGCCGGCGGACCCTGCTGGGTGCATTGATCCTGAAGGAAACCTCGCATGAAAGACCAACAGCAGAAGAGGCAGAGGAGGTACTGCTTCGCGTCATTGAAGGCAGGGGGCTCGAACTGCTGCCCTGGGACAAAGGCACGGTTCAGCTGAGACAGCGGATGGTATTCCTGCATAGGCTGCGGGCAGATTTTCCGGATGCTTCGGAAGAAGCCCTGCTGTCCTCCCTTCAGGAATGGCTTCAGCCGTTTATTCAGGGGATGCGCAATCTCCGCGACCTGCAGCGGGTGCCTGTATCCAGAGCGCTGGAGGGACTGCTGGATTGGAGCAGCCGTCAGATGCTGGACAAGGATGCCCCAACGCATATTACCGTCCCCAGCGGTTCACGGATTCCGGTGGATTACAGTAACCCAGAGGCACCGGTGCTTGCGGTCAGGCTTCAGGAGTTGTTCGGCCAAGTAGATACACCAAGGATCGGGGGAGGCAAGGTTGCGGTACTGCTGCATCTGCTTTCTCCGGCAAGGAGACCCGTGCAGGTGACGGCGGACCTCGCCAGTTTTTGGCGCAGCACCTATTTTGAAGTCAAAAAGGATCTCAAAGGACGCTACCCCAAGCACTACTGGCCGGATGATCCGCTGCAGGCAGTCCCTACAAACCGTACACGCCCTTCAAAATAAACGTTCTTCCCTGCTTACATCGTCATGTCACTGAAAATGCTTACACCCTGTTTGGGATGTATATGATCGGGTAATAATGTAGCGAACGACAATTACGAAGGAGGGCTTCAAGTGACCGACAAAATCATAGGTGTATTCAACACAGAACAAGAAGCGACCAGAGCAATTGAAGAGCTGCAGCGACAGGGTGTAAGTAATGACGAAATCTCAGTGATCACACGTGACCAGAATGAACTCAAAAATATATCGGATGATACAGGAACTATGGCACCAGAAGGCGTAGCCACCGGTGCCGCAACCGGAGGAGTAGTTGGGGGGATTACCGGTCTGCTTGCAGGAATCGGGGCACTGGCCATTCCGGGGATAGGTCCTATTCTGGCGGCAGGCCCTATAGTGGCTACTCTTACAGGCGCAGCCATCGGCGCAGGTGCGGGCGGTCTCGTTGGAGGATTAATAGGACTGGGTATTCCTGAGGATGAAGCCAAAGAATATGAAAGCTACGTGGACAGCGGAAAAATCCTCGTCCTAGTGGATGATAATGGACGCGGACGCGATATCCACAGCGTATTCACGGGCAACCGTTCCTTGAATGCCAACAGATATAACAGCTTGTATGGCGATGGTACGCTGAATGATCCCATTACGGACCGGGGAGCAACAAACCCTGATGTTATAAGGGATGATACGACAGTAGGTAATTCCATGGGCAACAGAGGGTCCATGAACGCGGATGTCGACCCGGACCGTTACAACGGCAACCGGATGTAGGCCAGCAAGGCTGCGAGAAGCTGTATTGAAGCCTCTGGGCGAAGAATAGAGTTATAATAAATTCAAAAGACTGCATTTCAGAAAATATCTGAGGTGCGGTCTTTTTGTTTTTAGAAAATGAAATCGGTTGAATACAGCGAACGGGTTGTCCCGACTATTGGATAATGATATCTAGAAGCCTCCTATAAAC
>NZ_LVWH01000201.1:0-37871 GCF_001909045.1 Paenibacillus sp. P3E
GATGTGTCTTTTTGTGTTCCTAAAAATAATATCCATAAGAGTGTGAAGTTTACAATAGTAATCTGATCATTGAACATCTAGTATTAAATATAGTGAAATGACACATTTGGCGGATAAAGCGAAGTACGGGTTATTTATATTATGCGGGGTGAAATCATGGGTATGTTTGAAAAAGCAAGAGAATTTGTATATCGCAATGCAAGACCGCTCGATATAGCAAGATGGCAATATCATTTTGAAAATGGAAGTAAAGAAGCCATAATTAATACCCTTTCATTTTACCAAAACAAAGATGGCGGTTTTGGTCATGCTCTCGAAGCTGATTCATGGAACCCAAATTCTTCGCCAATACAGACATGGAATGCAACCGAGATTTTACGAGAGATCGGATTTGTCGATACATTGCATCCGATTATTCAAGGTATTCTCAAATATCTTGCAAATGAGAAGGATTTCAACGGTCAGTTCTGGTATAACACAGTCAGAAGCAATAACGATTATCCTCATGCTCCGTGGTGGCATACCGAGAGCGACAGTACCTGCCACAATGACTACAACCCAACCGCTTGTCTTGCTGGGTTTATCGTCCGTTTTGCCGAAAAGGAAAGTGAGCTGTATCAGCTTGGTTGCCGCATTGTGAAGGAGGCATACGAACAGATGATAGTCGGTGAACGGGAAAACGACATGCATACAACTGCCTGTTATATCAGCATGATGGAGTATTGCAAAGAGGCTCACGCTGACGTTATTGACCTTGTATCCCTTGAAAGCAAATTGCGTAAGGTAGTTTCGGCAAGCATCACGAAGGATACAGCACAGTGGGAACACGGATACATCTGTAAGCCCTCGCAGTTTATATGTAGTAAGGACAGCGTTTTCTATCCCGACAACAAGGAAATTGTGGACTTCGAGTGCGACTTTATTGCGAAAACTCAGCTTGAGGACGGCTCATGGAATATTCCCTGGAGTTGGTCGGACTACCCAGAGCAATGGGCTGTCAGTAAAAATTGGTGGAGGAGCAACGGCGTCCTTGTTAATATACTTTTCCTCAAAAGTGTTAAATGAAAACTTATGCATTTTATTGGATTATTGTGAAGTAGACATTTGATAACAAACAATGTTAGCACAAAGGGAGTGTCTGCATACTCCCTATTTTTCGCCGTTACTTATGGTAGGGTTCACCGCAAATGATCTCAAACTATCCTGCCGGTTACTTCAACAAAGAAAAAGGATCGTCTGTCTGCTCGACAGTCGGTGATCCTATTTAAGTAACGTTCCTCGTTAGCGCAATGACTTGTCAAACAACCCATATGAGTAACGTTCCCGAATTCACGAACCCTCACCGGCTTAAGTGAGCGTAGCGAACGGGGCGTAAGACTTAGCCGATGAGGATTGTCAGTTGAATCCTCGAAAAACATCCCGCGGACCGAGGGCCATATGGCCCGATGCGTGAATGCTGTTAGGCGATGCCGCTTCTTCTTCGAATAACTCACAAAATAATTAGTGTATTATTGTATATTTGTTTCATAAGATCTCGTCCATAAATTCTAACTCTCTGTGAGTTGGTTTGGATCCCCCAATAAATATCACCGATTGCCATCTTAATACAGCAAATTTCTATTTGTGCCTTTTTGTCCTTTAGTACTTCAAGTCCATAGCCTTTGAAAAAAGCCTTCATTGCAATATCGTTGTCAGAAAAATATCTTTCAAATAAAATAGAGAAGTTGTCAACATCTATGCCCCATAACATATTTTCGAAATCAATCATTCCGACGAAATTACCATTCTCGCTAACTAACCAATTACCAGGCGTAGAATCCCAACTAATAGGAACAGGCTTTGTATGTTCAAAAACTCCTACATTCTGAAGTGCCCATTCTACTAGTTCAAATTCCGAAGATTCTAACAAACTTTCCCGTACACATTTATTGGAAATATCTTCAATGGATTGATAGACATAGTTAACTGGATCTTTATGATGATACAGCTCAATAGGATTACCATCTTTATCAGGACGGCCAAACCATTCACCAGTTTGCGAGTTGTGTAATAATCTTGTTAGTTCTCCAACCTTGCAATAAGCATCTTGAACAGCTTTCAAATCTAATACTGCTTCTCGCATGATCGTACCATCGATAGAAGTGATCAATATTGCTTGCCAACCGTCACCTTCAAAAACCTTGATCAATTCCGGTACATATGGTCTCAAATGGTAAATCAAGTTATTATAAGCGTATACTTCTGGGTGCCATCTTTCCTTTCTAGTAAAGGTCTTTAAGTAGTAATATTTATTGTCATCGTTTGAAAGAAGCTTCCAAACACCCGTTCTCAAACTCTTGGGCCTATAATTAGAAATGATTTGGAATGGTCCAATGACATCTTGAACGAATCCATGCAGTTCAAATTCAAATGGGTATATCTCTAATCGCTCCATGATTTCACCCTCTTATTTATTCTGCTATATTTATTTCAAAATCAATAAGCGGTTTCGCCTAACGTCTTATTTACGAACTTCGTAAATAACACCATATGAGAATATTCGCGAAATTATTGAGCTATCCTGCCCTTTAGTGGAACAGCGGCGGATTTCTAAATGGGATCCGCCACTGTTAAAAAACTAAAAGAATCGTCGATATAGTTCTCTCCGACGTTCGCCGCGGAGCTGTGCGTAGATTTGAGTGGTCGATGCTTTCTCGTGACCGAGCATACCTTGGATGAAATCTAATGGAGCACCGTTATCAAGGAGCCGGCATGCATAAGTATGTCGAAAGCGATGCGGGTATACGTTCGCTTCAATTTCTCCACGATCTGCAAGCCGTTTTAAGGCCCATCTGATCGTAGGTATGGCCATTCGTTTTGTTGGATTCGTATCGGTAACAAATAAGGCTTTACAGGAGTCCTCACGGCTGGACAGGTACTTCTTTAACCATACTTTGCACTCTGTCGTAAAGTAAACTTCTCTTTGCTTTGATCCCTTGCCATTAACGATTGCTGAGCAGTTCTCCCAGTTAAGATCCTCGATGTTGATCTTTTCCACCTCCCCAACCCGGCAACCAGTGCTGTAGAGAAACTCAAGCAGCGCTCTTTCCCTGAGTGACTGACAAGAGATCTTTAAGTGTATGACGTCTTCCTCAATTAAAAACTTAGGAATGCGCTTATCTATTTTTGGTTCTCTCAGTTTTAGAGAAGGATTTGAAGTCAGATACGTCTCTTCATAAGCGTAACGGAAAAGAGAACGAACAAACCTAATTCGATGACCCAGGCTGCTTGGCTTCAAACGATCAGCCTGTTTTGCCAAGTAATCCTTCAGCGTGGTTAACGTTACTTCAGTAATATCGAGATTGCCAAGCTCTTGCATCAACATTTTGTGCTGAAGGGCGTATGCTTTTAATGTTCTCGTACTGAATCCTTGAATGCGCTTGTCAGCTTCATACAACCTCCACAATTCACTTAAGTTCATAACAAAACCTCCCCTTTAGAAGCTATTAAATCTAGTTTGCTTCTAAGGAGAGGTTTTAATAATCTGCAAGCCGTGTTGAACTAGCGTTTCTCGTTAGCGCAATGATTGATCGACCGAGGGGCGAATACCCGAGGATGAAGAGCATTATAGTCTAAATCTCCGAAGTGCTGATCACTATTTTTATGTGCTAAAAAAAAGCTTACCTCCATAAAAAACAGCCATCAATGCTACAAGAACACTCAATCCTAATAACTCGGAAAATTCGACCATGATACTAACCAAGTCCATCCCAACCACCAAGATGAATTTCCCAATTAAATAATGCTTGGAACAGCAGCAGCATCATCTCAGTAGGTTTTGATTCACTCTACAGGGGCCTATTTCCACCGCTTCATGGCCGTGAAGCGCCAAGCATACGTTTCTTTCTCCGCCTGGTACATCCATTTCTCTTTAACGGTGTACGGCTTTCCAGTCTTCGGTGTAACCAGCGTTTCTTCAGTCACGTATATTTTGACGATTTTGGCAGATACGGTTTCCGTATGGTCAATGCTATAGGATAGTCCAAATTGTTCCTTAGTACCGGAAGCATACATCGCTGCAGCGAAACTGCGCTGCTGCTTGTCAATGGCGCTGCCGGGCTTCAACATACTGTTGAGATAATTGATGCTCTTTTCATTGACAGCATCACTCATGGAGTAGTAATAAGTTCTAAGCATCATATTGACGTAAATGTTCCAGTTCTTACTAAGGTTCATTTTTGAATTAAATACCGTTCCTATGTATTGAAAGTTTGGGTCATACACATAACCCGTTCCCGGATTCACCAGATACCTGGTAGAAGGCGAGACGGAGGTGTCAGGCACAAGCTGGCCGTGAGTGGATTTAACCAGGGGATACAGCCCAAACTCAGTGTTTCCTCTGACATAATTGCCGGTATCCTGCAGCGCAAAATTTGCCGGAATGGTCTTTAGAATCCGCTGTTTCAACAAGGTAACAATGGCTTTAGGCTCCAGTGGTGGGTCATGTTTGTCGGAGAGTAGATTATCTTCATAGGCACCGTTCAGAATATTGTACATGGTTCCCTCTTCGGGATTGATAAAATAATTACTGCCTTCGCCCAAGTATTCTCCATCTGTCACCACATCTTGAATATGATAACCTCCATATTTATCCATGCCGGTGTAATCGTATAGTCCATCTAAATCATTTGCTTTCAGCCGTACCAGGCGCACTGCTTCCTGGATCGTAAGTTTGTGAGGATCACGTTTTTGTTCCGCCAGAGCTGAGGAAATTACCGAAACGTTCAGTGACACCACGCTTCCATCCGGCATAACAGCTTGGATGACGGAAGTGCCTGTTTTTGTTGCCTGGAGCCTCAAAAAGGATTTTCCTTGCTTTGCAATAGTTAAACTGTTCCCGTTCAGCTTCAGTATGGCCTGATCCGCCAGTTGACCATCCTTCACAAAAATACCGCAGAATAAAGAAAAATAGCCATGATCCATATACGGATCATTAAGTACGAATTCCATGCCATTGTCTGGCAGGAAAGAGCACCTGTCCGCCTGTTTTACTGACTTGGCGGAAGCGGCACCTAGCGATGATTGAAATCCAGCTCCAAAAATAAGAAACAGGGAGAAGAGCAAGCCAATTCTTAACCTCATAGAGTACCAACTTTCCTATAATAGAGTAAATTCGTTCTGATCTTCTCACACCGTGGATAAACCTTAATACTGGAAATAGAATCAACCTAAAATTGGAGTATTGATTACCGTTAACGTAACGATGTAACGATTTACCTATTTAAGTCTAACGATGTTCCCCAAGAGGTTTTAATTGATGGTTTGGTCTGTAAAGCCAGGGGCAGTACGAAATTTTCTTCATCAAACTCTATGGTCAGACATTCATAGTTAACTTCTTGCTTTATATGAATCGTGCTGATATTTTCTAAGTAGTATTTGCTTATTTCTTCAGTTTTAAAATAAATTCTTAACTGGCCACTTCGGCTTGCTTCTCCAAACTCGAATACAGCCTTTATATTATTCCTAACTATTTGAAATGATACTGTTGTATATTGCCATGGAATAGCGTCATCACTAAGCTTTGCATCACATTCAAATAGGTATTCTAATTCATACAGTTCAGGAGTTTTCATTGCTGGCCCCCACAATCAATCTTCTTTAATGTTCACTCAATAATACCACATATTGGAACTATCCTGCCCGTTAGCTTAAAAGGCTACCGATCTGCCGGCAGCCTTCTGTCTTTACGCTATAGATCTGATTGTTGAGCTATCGTTTCCCGTTAAGTCGTTTAAACCGACTTTTGTGTCGTACATTTTGGCGCATTGAAAGTGTAATAGAGTTGTTATACGTTTATTGAAAACATCCTGACAAAGGCATTAAAAAAAGTGTGCCCCGATTACCGGCGGGCACACTTTTATTCTTTTCATACAGCCGGCATCCCGGCACCGCGGCATGTATCATCCCCAAACGCCCACCAGAGTCAGTATCATTTCCACGGTACCCTGAATAGGCTGTTGTAATTAATTGAATAATGGAGGTATCCCACATGACCTTTGGGAATGAATATCCAAACAGCCAGGCTTATCCATCCGCATATCCTTATTCCTCCCGTTCCACCCCCTACCCTTACTCTCATTACTATCATCTGGTCCGCTCAGACAGCAGCCCGGCAGCACAGCCGTCAGACAGCCAATCCGCAACACAAGAACTGATGAGCGGGCATTTGAACGCAGGCGTGAGCAGCGGGCCAGGGATTCATGCAGATACCGGAGGAGAAGTAGGCGGCAAACACGGCATTGGCTTAAATGCTGGCGGGAATGTTGACTATGGCAGCGCGGGTATGCATGCAGGCGGCCACATCGGCGCTCCATCGTATGGAATCCAGGCGCAAGGCAATACCCATCTGAACAGCAGCCAGGGTCTGGGGCTGAGTGCAGAAGCTCAGGCCCTAGGGAAGTACGGAGTCGCCGCTCAGGCCAAAACCCAGCTGGGTGGGGGTCAAGGCGCAGGTTTTCACACGGGGGCGCAAGCCGGTGGAGCCTACGGTCTGAGTGCGGATGCCGAAGGACATCTGGGCTTCAGTCAAGGCGCAGGGCTTCAAACCCATTTGCAGCTCGGTGGTGATCATGGTCTCGGCGCCCATGCCAAGGCACAACTCGGCGGCGGTCAAGGTGCAGGCTTAGGGGTTGCCGGTCAGGTAGGCAAATATAATGGACAGTTAGGCTTTAAGATTGGCGGCAAAGACGCTGGCACCAAGGAGTCTACGGAGTCCCAGGAATAAGTCAGCATAGTAAAACTCCTCGTTAGGTTGCAG
This sequence comes from Paenibacillus sp. P3E, assembly GCF_001909045.1. Classification (NCBI taxonomy): domain Bacteria; kingdom Bacillati; phylum Bacillota; class Bacilli; order Caryophanales; family Paenibacillaceae; genus Paenibacillus; species Paenibacillus sp. P3E. Next base: position 6,797 of record NZ_LVWH01000201.1, read on the forward strand.
GAGGGGGCGGTCAGCCCCCCCTCTGACACCGCCGAACATGCAAGTATACCTGTTATGGGACAAGCAGTACATTAGATTTAACTTCAATGGTCCGGTGCAGGAAAAAATCATTTCACGGAAAAAAGGACCGCCAGCAGGCAGTCCTTGCATGTTTCACTTATGACCTAACCACCCGGCTGATAAGCAGATGCTCAGTCAGTTTTGAGTTGCAGGCTAATACTCTCTTAGCGGTTCAGCAGGCTTCCGACATATTTCAGCAGCTCGTTGGCGCAGATCGGGCAATAGGAATGTTCATCGATCAGGCGTCTGGAAACCTCGTTGATGCGCTTCAGCTGGCTTTCATCCGGCGTTTTGGAGGAGGTGGTGATTTTGACAATATCCTTCAGATCGGTGAACAGCTTCTTCTCGATGGCTTCCCGCAGCCGGTCATGGTTGTTGTATTCGAACTTTTTGCCTTTACGGGAGTAAGCGGAAATACGGATCAGAATCTCCTCGCGGAAGGCTTTTTTGGCATTTTCGGAAATGCCGATCTGCTCTTCTATGGAGCGCATCAGCCGCTCATCCGGCTCCATCTCCTCATCCGTGAGCGGATCGCGGATTTTGGTCCAGTTGCAGAAGGCTTCAATATTGTCGAGGTAATTCTCGAACAGCGTTTTGGCGGATTCCTCAAAAGAGTAGACAAAAGCCTTTTGCACTTCGCTTTTGGCCAGAATGTCATATTCCTTACGGGCAATGGAAATGAAGTTCAGATAACGCTCGCGCTCCTCCTTCGTAATCGAAGGATGCTGATCCAGGCCGTCCTTGATTGCCCGCAGCACATCCAGCGCGTTCATGCACTGTAAATCGCCTTTGATCAAAGCACTGGAAATCCGGTTGATGACATACCGCGGATCAATGCCGGACATGCCTTCGTCCAGATATTCGGTCTGCATTTCCTTGAGATCGGCTTCCTTGTAGCCTTCCACTTCTTCGCCGTCGTACATGCGCAGCTTTTTGATCAGGTCCATGCCCTGCTTCTTACTCTCCTTGAGGCGGGTCAGAATCGAGAAAATCGCCGCCGCGCGCAGCGCATGAGGGGCAATATGCACATGCTTCATGTCGCTTTGGGCAATGAGTTTGGCGTAGATTTTTTCTTCTTCAGACACTCTCAGGTTATAAGGGACGGGCATAACAATCATGCGGGACTGAAGCGCCTCGTTCTTTTTATTCGAGATGAAGGATTTATATTCCGTTTCATTCGTGTGCGCGATGATCATCTCATCGGCAGAGATCAACGCGAAGCGGCCGGCTTTGAAGTTCCCTTCCTGAGTCAGTGACAGCAGGTTCCAGAGGAATTTCTCGTCGCACTTGAGCATTTCCTGGAACTCCATTAGCCCGCGGTTGGCCTTGTTCAGCTCCCCGTCGAAGCGGTAGGCGCGCGGATCGGATTCCGAACCGTATTCAGTAATGGTCGAAAAGTCGATGCTGCCCGTCAAGTCGGCGATATCCTGCGATTTCGGATCGGACGGACTGAAGGTCCCGATACCGACACGCTCCTCTTCCGACAACAGCACACGCACTACCTTAACCCGTTCAATGTCGCCATGATATTCATTTTTGAGCCGCATCTGACAGGACGGGCACAGGTTGCCTTCGATTCGCACCCCCAGCTCCCGCTCGATCTCCGGACGAAGCTCCAACGGAATCAAATGCAGCGGATCTTCGTGCATCGGGCAGCCTTCCACGGCATACACTGCGCCTTCATCCGTCCGCGAATACTGCTCCAGCCCGCGCTTTAGCAGAGTAACCAGTGTCGACTTGCCCCCGCTGACCGGTCCCATCAGCAGCAATATCCGTTTGCGCACATCCAGCCGCCGGGCGGCAGAATGGAAATACTCCTCCACGAGCTTCTCAACCGCACGATCGAGTCCAAAGATCTCCTGTTCAAAAAACTTATACCGTTTGCGTCCGTTGATATCCTCTACACCGTGTGACTTGATCATGTCGTATACGCGGGAATGAGCCGTTTTCGCGGGAGAGGGATCTTTTTTCAGCAGTTCTATATACTCCTTGAAGGTGCCGCTCCACGCCAAACGGTCGTTCTCAGCCCGATACGAAGCTATACGCTCAAATATATCCATTGCTCGCTGCCTCCTCTTGCGCTCCTACTTGCTCCACCAGCTTAGAAAGTGTATTACATAACTATGCGGCGGGCCCGGAATAGTTGACCTCTTTTTTGCTGTGCTATAATAGAGAATCGTTAATAAACCAGGAAAATGCATATTCCTGTAAAATGGGGCGCAGGAGTGACAACTATGGCGGTTAAGCATGAAACGGAGCTGTATGCTCCGTTGAAGAGTTTTTTTGAGAAGCAGGGGTATGCCATCAAAGGCGAGGTGCGGACCTGCGATCTGGTGGGCCTGCGGGAGGATGAGGAGCTGCCACTGATTGTGGAGATGAAAAAATCATTCAACCTCGCCCTGCTGCTGCAGGGGGTTGAACGACTCCGGCTCAGTCCCAATGTCTACCTTGCGGTAGAACGCGTGCGGGACAAAAAAGGCGCGGTGAACCAGCGCTGGGGCGAGCTTACCGGGCTATGCCGCCGCCTCGGCCTCGGGCTGATCACCGTGGTCTTCTACAAGACCAAGGCTCCGCTGGTCGAGGTGCTCGCGGAGCCGGGCGACGCGCCGCCGCAGGTCCGCAGCGGCGCACGCCGGCGCGAGCGGCTGCTCTATGAGTTCCGCGAGCGCAGCGGGGACTACAACACCGGCGGCAGCACGCGCGTCAAGCTCGTGACAGCCTACCGCGAGAAGGCGCTGCGCGTGGCCCTCGCGCTGCAGGCGGCCGAGGCCGAAGCAGCTCACGCGGCCGGCCTCGCCGGGGCAAGGCGCGCTGCGCGGAGCGGCGCGCCAGGGGCAGACCCGGCGGCTGCGCACAGCCGGGCGGAGGCACCGCTCGGCGTGACCCCCGCCGAGCTGCGCAAGAGAAGCGGCGTGCCGGGCGCCGCCGCGTTCCTGCAGAAGAACTACTACGGGTGGTTCTTCCGGGTGGGGCGCGGCCGCTACACGCTCACGGCCGCCGGAACCGCGGCATTGATCGAATATGCCGCGATCGCAGAGATCAGCGCGGGCAAGCTGTAAGTCTGCCCACTTTTGCAGGGAAAATGCGTGCCTCTAAGCACGCCAAAACAAAAAGGCGTCTGATCAGGATCGCCTTTTTGTTTTGGGCAGCGGAAGCGCTCTCCCGCTTTATTCTTTTGTCCAGGCTTACTGAATTTCCAGTTGCAGCACACCTACATTCCCAGCCTGTACGCCACTCCTTTACGCACAGGCAGCAGGGAATTCACCTCATCCCAGGTGCCTATGGCAGTTCCATATCCCTCGACCATCTGCAAAAGCTGGTACAAGCAATGACATCCCTATTCCCAGCTTCCCCCAATCAGCTCCGGGCCGTAAACTCGGTCACTGCCTCGCTCATCAGATTCATGCCCAGCAGCAGCTCATCCCGTCCGGGATGGCTGAAGTTGAGACGGATATATCCGTGCCCCCCACTGACACTGCACAGCGGGCCGGGCAGAAAGGCCACGCCTTTAGCCAGCGAAGCCTTCAGGAGTGCCATCGCATCCAAGCCCTCCGGCAGCGTCACCCACAGGAACATGCCGCCAGCAGGCAGATCATAGCTGCTGCTCTTCCATGCAGGACGCTTGAGCAGCTCCGCCATCAGCTTCAGACGGGTGTTGTATTCGCGGTTCAACAGTGTAATATGCTCGCGCAGGTCAAAAGCGGTCACATCCAGCAGATGATGCAGCAGCCGCTGGTTCAGCGAGCTGGACTGCCAATCGGCCATTTGCTTCGCGGCAGCCATCATTCCGATCAGCTCACGGCTGCCTGCCGCCCAGCCCGTCCGCAGGGCAGGTGCAACGGTCTTGCTGAAGGAGCCAATGTAGAGCACATGGCCACCCTCACTGACATTCTCAAGCGCGTACAGCGACGGATACTTCACTGAAGGATGTTCGCTATACCTCTGAAAATGAAGATCACCATAAGAATCATCCTCAACGATTAGCAGGTTATGAGAGGTACACAACTCCAGCACTTCCTTGCGTCTGGCCAGGCTCCATAACATTCCGCTCGGATTCGTAAAGCTCGGCGTAGCGAACAGCATCTTAGGCCGATGCAGGCGGATTTGTGTCCGCAGATGCTCCGGCAGCAGCCCGTCCCGGTCACCACGGACTGGAATAATCACCGCACCCTGCATCCGCAATACCTGCAGAATTCCCGGAGATGTCGGGTTCTCCACCAGTACGCGGTCTCCCGGATCAATATAGACCCTGGACAACAGATCAATCGCTTGTTGGCTTCCCGTTGTCAGAAGAACTCCGCCTTCGGCAACACTCACACCCTTAGCCTTCAGCCAGTCTCCGGTTAACCATTCACGAAGCGGTGCATACCCTTCAGGATCGCCATATTGCAGCGCTCCAGCATCATCCGAGATCACTGTGGAAGCTGCTTCGGCCAGCAGAGACAATGGAAACAATTCTTCGGCCGGCAGTTCTTCGGCCAGTGAAATCAACGTACCCCTGCGTGTCTCTGTACGAATGCTCAGCAGTGGTGATGAGTTCAATGTATGTGCGCGGGCAGAAAACTCATATTTCATATGCTCCCCCCTTCTCCCTGGTACCAAGAATATTCCTTCCGGGCCTGCAATATGTCGTCATGCTTGGGTTATGCGTACATTTGCTTGTTTTGTCTGGAGAAAAGAGCGAACTTCTCAATCGCCTGTGCTCTTGTAGAGACCTCCAGCTTCACATATATTTTCCTCAAATAATTATCAATCGAACGGCGGCTGACTTCAATTTCAAGAGCAATTTTATCGTATGTAATTCCCTGAACAATCCGTTCCATGATGAACGTCTCCGTCTGGGTCAGCTGTAGCAGCCCATCCAGACCCCGGGATGTTGTCATCGGCCGAAGCCCTTTCTCCACCCAGTTCAGCGGAATGGAGAGAAATCCTTCACGCAGCCCGCCTATCATTTGCAGCAGTTGCCTTGGAGAAGCCCCCTTGGACAACACGCCGCTGGCACCCAGCTCCATGAGCGGCTGGAACAGGTCGCTGTCCTCTTCCTCCGTCATGATAATGAAATGGGTGCCTTTCGAGCTCTGCTTCATCTCTACCAGCGCACCCTCGACCTTGCCCTCCGGCATTTCATAATCGGTCAGCACCAAATCCGGCTGCTGTTGTTGTACTGTGTAGACAGCCTCGTTCCATGTGGAGAACATGCCCACAACCTCAATCTCTTGTTCTTCCTCCAAAATTAATTTTGTTCCCAGCATACTTGTGGGATGACACCCCACGATGACCACCCGCCACACCTTCATCATTAATGCCCAGTCCTCCTGCTAACTATATATATTTACCCAGAAAGGGAAGCGCCATAGCGTTTCCTGTCGGTACGTAAGCAAGGCTACCTGATGTCTTATCAATATTCCCTTCTTTTCCCTTGAATACGCCCCTCATAACTTCCAATCTATAGAAATTGTATCGCAGTAGTTTAATAGAGTGCAATTACTTTTTCATGTTTTCATAAGCCTTTTCACTTTTGCGAAAATAGTAAAAGTCTGATAGAATAAGAACTTAAAAAAAATTTGCCTGAGGTGATCACATGCAACCGCTAGCGGAATCGACGCCGATACACTCGCGCTCTACTGCAGCGAGAAGCCGATCTTCCGTAAAATGGTTTTTACTGTTCTGGATTTTGATGATCGGACTCGGATTTTACGCCGTGTACAGCTACACCAACCATCTTAAGGAACAAGTGCTGAGCGAACTCGGCACCCAAAGCCAGCAACAGCTTACCGTTTTGAAGACCGATTACGAGTCGCGAATTGACGTTATATCCCAGCAAGTAAAGGATTTGCAGAACACTGTGCAGACCTTTAACGAACTTCTTACCTTCACCAAAGATAATGCCAACAACAAAACAGATAACAGCAACAAGCTGTACACCCAGTTGAACGAGGTGCGCAAACAACTGGCTGCACTGCAAAAAGAAATGGATCTGTTGAAATGATGACACCGGTTAAACGAGTTAACCGTTTTTTCATGCTTCTGACCGCGCCATTTTTCGGCTTGCTCCTCTGTTTATGGTGGTATCAGCCACCTCTTGAACTGAACCTGGGTACAGGAAAGTTCACTGCGGAACCCGGACCCGTCAAGGAAACGGCCGCGCTGCTGACTGATTTAACCGCCGCTCAAGCATCGGCCTCAACTACCATACATTCCATCGGTGCCAGTGCGAAGCTGTATAATCAGACTACAAATGCCATGAATGCGCTGGTTCACATGGCCAAGTCCCAAACCCCGCGGCCGGAACAAATCTACAACCGCCGGATTACCTCCAGGCTGGGGATTCCTGCCGATGTCGTGCAAAGCAACCGGATTACGATTGAACTCTACCGGCTGAACCCCGGCAACTATACAGCCTACGCTTTAAAAGTAAAACTTAAAGACCCTACCGCCATGAAAATGAGTCTGGCCGGTGACGGCAAAGGCGCAGCAGAAACGACAATGCAGGCCGTGAACCGCTATGGTGCGACTGCCGGCATCAACGCCGGAGGCTTTGCTGACCAGGACGGCAAGCGCTACCCGCTCTCCACAACGGTCGTCGGCGGTCAGTACTTATACGGCTTCGAATCCAGCTATAAGGATCTCAGCTTTGTGGGTCTGAACGCATCCGGCCAGCTGATCGGCGGCCAATTCTATAGCCGGACCCAGCTGGACCAATTGCGTCCGGTCTTCGGCGCCACTTTTGTCCCGGTCCTGCTGAAGAACAGCACCAAGATGCCCATTCCATCCAAATGGCAGTTGTCTCCCAAACGTGCCCCCCGCACGGTTATTGGCAAGTATAAGGATGACCAGATGCTGATCATGGTAGCTGACGGCTATAATGAAAATGGCAACTCCGGAGCGACTCTGGCGGAGCTTCAGAACAAGCTATGGAGCATGGGCGTCATTGATGCCTACAATCTGGATGGCGGCGGATCCTCCTCGCTGATTTTCAATGGACGGGTCATTAACCGGCCGTCGGATGGAAACCTGCGCAAGGTTCCTACTAACTTCCTCTTCTTTAGATAAATATTATGTAATGTCAATGAGGCAGATCACATTTACGTTTATTTTTGGAAGACTGGGGGTTATAATTAGGAAAACGAATACAGTCACTCACGGAGGTGCACGCATGTCGTTTTCTCTGACTTTCTGGATTATCACCCTTGTGTTCCTGTTGTTTCTTGCCGGTATCCTTACTGCTTCGTACAACGATGACAAGACCAATGGCCTGTAAAAAAAAGCGCCGCACAAATGTGCGGCGCTTTTTTTGGGGGAACAATCCCTTCTATCCCTTAGGGACGGTCAGGGTCCTTGGTCAGTACAGCAGTCGCCGCTTGGCTGCAGCCCACTTTTGAAGCAACGTCTGGAGTGGGTGTTCCCGCAAGAGGCGCAATTTGATGCCTTTTCTATGTACATGTTGCCTCTTGCACATTCTACTGAAATGTCCGTTCTGATCTAGGCGTGTCTTGGCAATTGGGTCATTTCCGTCAGGCAATCAGCACAAATATAACGATCCTTATATTCGCTTACGCCTTCCATTGATCCGCAAAAGACACATTTGGGACGGTAACGCTCCAGAATGATATGGTCGCCTTGCACCAGGATTTCTACAGGATCACCTTCATTCATTTGATACCTTTTACGCAGGGACTTAGGCAGAACAATTCTACCCAGCTGATCTACTTTTCGAACTACGCCAGCAGGTTTCATATCTAACTTACACTCTCCTGTTCAACTAAAAATTAGTAGCTACTACTTATTTCGGCACTATTCAACTATTTCGTTATCAAAATGTCGAATCCTGCTGAAAAAATTAAAAAATCATGTTTTCTTTTAGAACAGTTGCGGAAAATCCATCTGCCGCAGTGCTTCATAGACAATAATTGCCGCTGAATTCGATAAGTTCAACGATCTTACCGCTTCACTCATCGGCATACGCATGACGGTTTCCTTGCCAGCTTCCAGAATCTCCGGAGACAAGCCTTTGGTTTCCTTGCCGAATACAAAAAAATCCCCATCCCGGAACGTGAAATCGCTGTAGCGCTTGTCCGCCTTCGTTGTGGCATAAAAGAAACGGCCATCTGCATACTTTTCCAGCACTTCCGCAAAGGAGTCATGATATTCGATGTGCACCGCATGCCAATAATCCAGGCCGGCACGCTTTAACGTGGCATCGTCTGTACGGAAGCCGAGCGGACGCACCAGATGAAGGTGGGTGCCTGTAGCTGCACAGGTACGGGCGATATTGCCGGTGTTGGCCGGGATCTCCGGCTCCACCAGCACAATGTGTAATGCCATAAGGTATGAACTTCCTCTCTGCAGGCTCAACGGCCTATTGGTGTGTGTAGGAGGCATGGCGGCCGGGTAATGGGACTATTTCAAAGCAGAAAACCTTCCGCCTGTTGGCGGAAGGCCGCAAAATCTGCATTCATTAACCTTGAGTTTGCCGGAAATGCTTCATGAAATCAGATAGCGCCTTTACGCTCTCGTAAGGAACAGCGTTGTATATGGAAGCGCGTAAGCCCCCAACACTGCGGTGTCCCTTCAGCCCAACAAAACCTTCCTGCTCGGCTGCTTTGACAAATTGCTTCTCCAGCTCTTCTGACTGCATCCGGAAGGTAACGTTCATAATGGAACGGCTGCCTGCTTCTGCAACTCCGCGGTAGAAACCGTCGCTGCCATCGATATGGTCATACAGCAGGCCTGCTTTATCGCGGTTCTTGACTTCAATGCCGGCCAGCCCGCCTTGCTCCTCAATCCATTTTAACACTTCGTTAACCATATATACAGAGAATGATGGTGGTGTATTGTACAAAGAGTTGTTCTTCGAGTGTGTATCATAACGCAGGATCGTTGGAATGTTCGAAGGAGACTTGGCAATCAGCTCTTCCTTAACAATCACTACGGTTACACCGGAAGGTCCAAGATTTTTCTGCGCACCGGCATAGATCAGCCCGAATTGATTCACGTCAAAGGAACGGCTGAGAATGTCACTGGACATATCCGCGATCAGTGGAATGGAACCGGCATCCGGATACTCCGCGTACTGCGTACCTTCAATCGTCTCATTCGACGTAATGTGCAGATAAGCTGCATTGTCTGCTGCCTTGATGCTGCTCAGCTCTGGAATGGCCAGGAACTTCTTGTCTTCGGAAGAAGCGGCGACATGTGCGCCCCCAACAAGCTTCGCTTCCTTGAAAGCCTTCTCCGCCCAGCTTCCTGTCATAACATAGCTGCCTACCTGACCTTCAGAGATAAAGTTCATCGGGATCATGGCGAACTGTGTGCTTGCTCCACCTTGAATGAACAGAACCTTGTAGCCTTTAGGATTGCCGAGGAGCGAAAGCAGACGTTCCTGCGCTTCATTATGCACGGATTCGTATATTGCCCCGCGGTGCGACATCTCCATAATGGACATTCCGCTTTCCCGGAAATCAACAAACTCCGCTTGTGCGCGTTCAAGTACTGTAAGCGGCAGTGCCGCCGGACCTGCGTTAAAATTGTATGCTCTCTTGTTCAAAATTGCTCCCCACCCTTTCTCTCCTATGAATATGGATATCGCTATGATAGCAATAATCTCACACACCATCAAGTATAATTATTCACATAGGAGGGAAGATCGCAGGTATTAGAAGTTGAAAAATTGGAAGCTGCGGCTCCAATGCTTGCTGTGACGCGGTAAAATACTGATGTCCGCAAAAACCTCGGGAGAAATTACATGTTTTTCACCCCACAGCGCCATCCGCTCAGCTGTGAAATCTCCACTCTCCTTCACAGCGACCCCACCCGGGGAATACCGCAGTTCCCAGAAGCAGTCGGCCTCTCCTTGCTCCTGGCCTGCCAGCTTGCAGTAGAATGAACGGTCAGGCTCTGCCCTCCAGCTGAGGGTATTGCCCGATACCGCCAGCAGATCTGCCGTATACGACGATTCCGGATCTTCCACTCTCAGTCCGGCCGGGATTCTAAGCTCGTAGTCCGGTCCGACATTTGCACCGTTAATCCCCACAAAGTTATGGATGTACTCTTCGGTATGCAGAGGTTTGTCTCCCTTGTTCTCCAGCGTGTAGTGAATGTTCAGCCGGTCTTGTTGCAGCATAATAGTCTTGCTCAAAAGCATGCTGTACCCCCTGCACTCCATTGGCTGAACGGTATATGTAACAGACACCGCGCTCCGTTCCTCTTCAACCTCAAAAGGAATCAGAGGATAGCTCCCGAAAAAATCGTAGGGCGCATCGCTTACCTTCTGCAGCAGCCCAACCCCGAGCTTCGGAAACCACTCGCCAACCTCTGCTTCCTCATAACCAATTGCCCGGGAAATGCCGAACTCATTACAGAAGCCCATACCGCCGCTTCCTTGACCTGGAACCAGGCTCTCCGGTACGCCAAAGGTATGCTGCCCCTGCAGTAAAGTCACCCCTGTAATAAATCCGGTCCAATCGAAGCGGGTACCGCTATACTCCCCGACATCGGCAATATCCACCTTAAGAATGCCATTTGTAAGACTGTAAGCCATCTTTGAAACCTTCCTTTCTACAACTGCTAGTCTTGACTTAGCCTATTCTTATTATTAACCATAACATTCATCCAAACGCTACTCTTTTCGGTAACGTATGTTGCCAAACGTCTGTGTATTCAAGTGGAAACGGCTACGCTGTCCTTATAAGGGCAGCATCCGTTTCAGCGAGAAAGAGAAGGATCATCTATTGCGCGTAACATATAAATTCTTATCTTTCAGGAAAAAAGCGCCTGCCGCCGTAGATCCGGCCAACCTGGCGCTTCTTCTATTTATCCTGCTAGACCAGCTCCACCCGCAGGAGGTGAACCTCTCCTTCCGGCAAGGCTGTCAGCAGGCTGCGGGGAATCACGACACCCTCTGAGACGCGCTGAAGCGTCACCTCAGCGCCGTTGAGCATAGCCGAATGTATTTGGTACTCTCCGTAATCTGCGCGGCTTGTGGACACGTATACGACCTCCAGCACACGTTCCGCGAATATTGTCTTGATCGACGCCTGGCCTTCCTTATCGAACTGCTCTTTCATCAGCTTGGGCTGAAGAAGCAGATCACCCAGTTTGCCTTTGACGCCGAACACCTCGGTCACCATAGTCAGCAGCATCCAGCTTGCGGAGCCGGTCAAATACGTGTACATCCCTCTGCCCTGTTCATTAATGTACTCGGGAATGCCGGGGTACATCCGGCTGAGTTCGAAATTGGCGCTCAGGCTGTACAGTGAATCCAGCACCTTGCGTCCTTCTTTAACATAGCCGCGCTTATAAAGTGCGTTCCCGTACATCACTGTCATATGGCTGAACATAGCTCCGTTCTCTTTGTGCCCAAAAGCAAACCCGAATGCACGGCCCAAATTCTGCTGAATGCCGCCAAAGTTCGAATTCAGCCGGTACCCGATTTTCTCATCATACAGATTGCGCTCCACGGCTGCAATGATCTGCGGAATCTGCTCAGGTGAGGCCGCATGGCCGAGGAGCGGGAACACCTGCCCCGTCAGTGTCATTCGGACATTGTTTTCGAATTCTCCCTCGACACGTTCGCTGTCATTATTATAATAGCCATTGAACCAGCCGTCTCCTTGTCCGCTCTGTATCCACTCGCTCCGGCGCAGATGTTCGAATATCCACTCTGCTTTATGAGCCAGATCATCCGCCACCTTTTCCACAGCAAGCTCTGCACGTCTACCGCTCACCTTGTTGGGTGCAGCAGCATAGTACCGGTCGAGGAGCGCAAGCTTGGCAGATACGGACTCATAATCCACCGCTTCATGCAATGAATCCAGCAGCAGCGTTATTTCTTCTGCCAGCTCCAGCATTTCAAGCCCTTTGTACTCTTTCAGCGTGCGCAGCAAACGGGAGAGATCCAGCAGATTACTGGCGTAGAAGGAAGTGAAGGTGACACTCTCACCACGCTGTGCCGCCATATCAAGCCCGTCATTCCAGTCAGCGCCTTCCAACAGAATATTGTTGTGTTCGCCCACGTTGAAGAACGGAACCAGATTCTGTAGCAGAATATGCTCCAGGATCGTCCCCGAATATTGCTCTCCGTTCATGGTTTGAAGAGTACTGCCAGCGGACACATCCCAGGAAGTATCGCGCTCCCTGCAGCGGGCCATGAACGAATCACGGAAATAGCTCTGCTGCTCAAACAGGAAGTCCAGATCTCCGCTCTGATCCAGATACAGCATGGTTGTTAGGAACGGCCAAGCCCCGTGGTCCATCCACACGCGCGGAATATTGTTTCGGTCGGCAATGAACTCACCCGGCTGCTGGCCGATAATCGTTGCATTGCTGCCGTCAATTCTCACACCGGCATAGTTATTCAGCAGCAGACTGCGGACATCCGCCGGTTCCATGATCAGCAGCGCCAGACAATCTTGCCAGAGATCACGCCAACCACGGCCACCCCGTCCATAATCATGATACGGTAAAAAAGAATTGCCATAAAGTCTGCGCAGCACCGGCTGCAGTGTGACCCATTTCATCCACTGGTCCGCAGCCGGGTCGCTGGTATGGAACTCCACCGTATTCACCTTATCCGCCCAGAACGATTTATTTTCCTGAAGTCTATTATCAAAAGCATCGATGGAGCCGTATTTCTCCATCAACGCCGAAATATCGATTCTATCATTGCCGATAGCCAGCAAAACCACATAAGAAATACTCTGGCCTGGCTGTAAAGCTACCGTGGCAAACCGCAGCCCTCCAAGCGCTTCGTAGCCTTCCTTATGCACACCTCCACCTGCTCCGACTTGCGGTTCCAGATTCATTACCACCGCTTCCGGCCAATCCAAACTCCCGCCTTCACCGATGAATTCCTCCTGTACCGGGAAGAATCCAACGGGCTGCCCTCCGCCTTCTACGGCCCCAAACACCCCATAAGAGGTGTGATTGACCCGGTGCCCACGCTCATCGAAAGAAAGAGCCGGTTGTACTTCAACGCCATGCGCAGAGGTATAAATCCGGTTCAGCAGTGAAGTGACATGTCGATGGTCGCGCAGATCGTCCGCTGAACGCGCATACAATGGAACCGCCGCTGTCGGCGTTATTATGGTTTCCTCTGCCGAGGAATTAGTGAGCACAACCTTCATAAGCTCCACTTTATCGTTACCCGCCGGTACATAACTGGTGATTACTGCCTTGATCCCTAACTCCCGGCTCTCACGGGTCACGCGGTGCCACAGCAATCCGGCTTCCAATACGGCATTGTCAGCTTCATCACCATACATCTTGGCATTTTGCCGGGCGGAATTCCCTGCTGCTGACCAGGCGCCTTTACCTTCCACATAGACCCAGAAATTGCGGGAAGCTCGTGAGTTATGCAGGTCCTCCACCGACAAGGGGGGTGTCAGAAAGGTATTATGGCCCGAAGTGACCTGACCGTGAAGCTTAGGGCTGACGGAAGACATCATGCCCCCCTCATTCACCAGAGGAAAATATAAAAAGCTGCTGTGGTCTGGCTGCTTCAGACTGAAATCCCCATTATTCCCGTTAAAAATCCATCCCGTTCCCTTTTGATTCATTGAATTCATCCTTTCTACCGCTCGTATTACAGAAACCGGTTTCGATTTTTATTATCACACCGTAGGATTTCTTTGTAAAGTTATTTCTACGGCATCAATTATTTCTATAAAACCCCGTAAACACAGGTATACTCCATATCATATGTGTAGTTCAGATAATCGAAACCATTTTCGTAAATAGTCATCTACTGAATGAAATAGGCTATTTCCCGAGTAAGTAATTAGTAATATTTTCATTAATCACATGTAAATCGTTTCTATGTAAGCGTAACACAAATTATCAGATGAAAGTTATGGACTTTCACGGGTGGATTTTACGAAAAATCCCGAAAACAGAAACTAATCTTCTGTTCCAGCGCCTTTGATCATGTAACTGCCCAAGCTAACTCCCCTCTTCTCTACAGGGAGATTGTAAACAAATCGGATTCACACATTCCTCGAAGCCCCCGGTGTGATTCCAGAAGCCGCTGACGCCCTCGCTACGGCCTCAAAGCCTTTGCTTCATAATTGCACCACTGCGCCGCTGTAAAGCCAATAGAGAGTCGCTCAGCGGCTTCATGTTCATATCGCTGCTCCAATTCCCCACATCTTTGGTTTGCCCACTACTGGCATCTCTTCGTATGAAGAACAAACTCACCCTAACGGGTGAATCCAGCACCTCATTGCCGCAGGTACGGCATTGCTCCTAAATCAAGTGTATTTCTAACTCCCGTTCTGCCACTGGCCCGTTAACGGCGGGATCAGAGGTATTTCCACCTCTCATTCTGCCCGCTGGCCCGTTCACGGCGAGATCAGAGGTATTTCTACCTCTCATTCTGCCCGCTGGCCCGTTCACGGCGGGATCAGAGGTATTTCTACCTCTCATTTTGCCCGCTGGCCCGTTCACGGCGAGATCAGAGGTATTTCTACCTCCCATTCTGCCCGCTGGCCCGTTTATGGCGAGATTTTCCCGTACATCAAAAAGCCCCCGGTTTCCCGGAGGCTTCTTGATTTACTATATAGTTATGCGATCTTATACATCAAAGTACAGGGAGTATTCATGCGGATGAACACGGATAGCAACCTCTTGTGCTTCTCCACGTTTCAGAGCGATATAGTTGTCGATAAAGTCTTTAGTGAATACGCCGCCTTCAGTCAGGAATTCGTAGTCAGCTTCCAAAGCGTCAAGCGCTTCGTTCAGGCTGCCTGGAACGCTGCGGATCTTCTCTTTGTCGGCATCAGACAATTCGTAGATGTTCTTGTCCAGTGGACCGTAGCCCATTTCTTCAGGGTTGATCTTCTTCTTGATTCCGTCCAGACCCGCCATCAGCATAGCCGAGAAAGCCAGGTAAGGGTTAGCAGTGGAGTCAGGTGTACGGAATTCAATACGACAGCCCTTAGGTGTTACAGCAGCTACCGGGATACGGACAGCAGCGGAGCGGTTACCTTTGGAGTAAACCAGGTTAACCGGTGCTTCATAACCAGGAACCAGACGTTTGAACGAGTTGGTGCTTGGGTTAGTCAGTGCGATCAGTGCCGGAGCATGATACAGGATACCACCGATGTAGTGGAGCGCCATTTCACTCAGGTTCGCGTATGCGCCTTTTTCGTAGAACAAAGGCTCGCTGCCGTTGAAGATGGATTGATGAACGTGCATGCCGCTACCGTTGTCGCCGAACAGTGGTTTAGGCATGAAAGTTGCTACTTTGCCATATTGGCGTGCAGTGTTTTGAACAATATATTTGTAAGTCAGGAGATTGTCAGCTGTTTTCTTCAGGGTGTCAAAACGGAAGTTGATTTCCGCTTGGCCTGCAGTTGCCACTTCATGGTGATGGCGTTCGATTTCAAGGCCTGCTTCAGCGAGCAAACGGCACATTTCACTGCGGATATCCTGTTGGGAATCCACTGGAGCTACTGGCACGTAACCGCCTTTAACGCCTACTTTGAATGCCATGTTGCCGCCTTCGTCTTTGCGGTTGGTGTTCCATGCTGCTTCTTCAGAATCTACGAAGAAAGAAGCGCTGTTCATTCCGCTTTCGTAGCGTACATCGTCAAAGATAAAGAATTCGGATTCAGGTGCGAAGAAAGCCGCTGTACCCACACCGCATGTTTGCAGGAACTCTTCTGCTTTTACCGCGATACCGCGCGGGTCGCGTTCATAACGTTCGCCATCAGGTGTGAAAATGTCACACATAATATTCAGCGTTGGGTGAGCTGTAAAAGGATCGATATATATAGTACTTGGATCAGGCATCATAACCATGTCCGATTCTTCGATACCGCGGAACCCTTTGATGGAAGAACCGTCAAATGCTACACCATTTACAAATGTCTCTTCTTCCACAGCGGATGCAGGCAATGAGATATGGTGAGCACGTCCACCTAAATCTACAAACCGAAAATCCACCCACTCGATATTGTTTTCCTTGATCGTCTGCAACACTTTTTCAACCGACATGAATTAATTCCTCCCCAAGTTCCGAACATTAGGCCGCTCACAGTATCAAATGTTCTTGTTTTTATTTTTTTGCTGTCGTCATTATAAATCTCAAACCTAACATCGTCAATGCTTATGTCAGGTATTTCTGACGACAATGTAAGATATTCTGACGCTTTGGTGAAAAATGCATACCCAGTCGAATCACATGTTACATTCACTCCGCCATACGCAAAAACAGCCCTCTCACCCGCCCGGAAGCGGGATGGAGGACTGGTGAAAATCCTTAGAAGGCTCTGTTATTAAAGGACCGGAGCCGCCTCCAGCGAACTTGAGAACTTGCGTCCGACAAGCGGTGCCAGCTTCTCCAAGTCTCTCAGCAGCTTGTCGAACTGCTCAGGGAACAGAGACTGTACACCATCTCCTGTCATCGAGTTATCCGGATCGGTATGCATCTCAATAATCAGCCCGTTGGCTCCCGCAGCCACCGATGCCTTGGCCATTGGTTCAACCAGTTCACGCCGTCCTGTGCCATGACTCGGATCGGAAATAACCGGAAGATGACTCAGGTTCTGGAGTACAGGAATCGCTGACAGATCAAGAGTATTCCGTGTGTACGTTTCGAATGTACGGATACCGCGCTCGCAGAGCATGACATCGCGGTTGCCGCCAGCCAGAATGTATTCAGCCGCATTCAACAATTCATCGTAAGTCGCACTAAATCCGCGCTTTAGCAGCACAGGGCGTCCGCAGGTTCCCAGCTTGCGCAGCAAGTCAAAGTTCTGCATATTGCGTGTGCCTACCTGCAGAATATCCGCATGCTCCGCACAAATATCAACATACTCCGGTGTCATCACCTCAGTGATGGTCAGCAGGCCGTGGCGTTTGCCGGCTTCCGCCATCATCGTAAGACCTTCCACACCTACACCTTGGAAGCTGTAAGGACCCGTCCGTGGTTTAAAGGCTCCACCGCGCAGCACCTGACCGCCCGATGCCTTGACCAGACGGGCAATCTCGTCGATCTGTTCCGGGGATTCCACAGCGCAGGGTCCGCCCATGATCACCAGATTCTCACCGCCGATTTTTACACCGCGGATATCAATAATTGTATCCTCCGGATGGAAATCACGGCTGGCCAGTTTGTAGGATTTGGAGATCTTCACCACGTTCTCGACGCCTTTCATCTGACGCAGATGTTCTGCGAGCTTCGGTGTCACTCCGCCCACCAGGCCAATAACGGTATGATCCGCTCCGCGTGAGAGATGAACCTGAAGGCCTTCCTTTTCAATTACGGCGATAATCTCGTTGACCTGCTCCTGTGGTGTTTGATTCGATGTAATGACGATCATATTATAGCTCCCCTTTTGGATGAATATTCTTAAATCGGCTCGAAAGATAAATCACATACTATTTCGCTACGACGCGTGTACGCTTTTAAGCACTAAAGTAATATTAACTCATTCCGCTGTATTAGTCAATCTGTAATCAGCCATATCTACAGGACTGTGTCCATATTATGGCTGGTTTCCACTAATCCCCTAAAGTAAATTAAGGGTACACAGGAAAATCCATCCACAAAAAAAGAGCACACAGCTCCCGGAAACCGAAAGTTGCGTGCCCTCTAAAAAATGTATAAGTTCATTTGGCTACTGGATCAGGTCGTGCTTGCACTCTTATTCTTCACTGGCGGCAGGAGCTTTGCCATGTTCACAGTACGCTTAATTTCCCAGGTATCGGGAAGCGCTGGATCATACTGCTCCAGGTAACTGATCACTTCCTTAGTGATCGGCGTGGGTGTAGACGCACCTGAAGTAACACCTACCTTGGTGATCCCCTTTAGCCACTCGATCTTCAGCTCAGACAAATCGGAAATCCGGTGCGCAGGCACCCCGGCAATCTCCTCCGACACTTGGGCCAGACGGTTGGAGTTGTTGCTGCGCGGATCGCCGACTACGATCACGAGCTCGCATTGTCCAGCCTGCTCCGCCACCGCTTCCTGGCGCACCTGAGTTGCCATGCAGATCTCATTATGCACCTCTGCCCCCGGGAAGGTCTCCAGCAGCTTTTTCATGATATGCTTGATATCCCACTGGCTCATGGTGGTCTGATTCGTAATCACGATACGCGAAGAAGGGATAGACAAGCTGGAAATCTCTTCTTCCTTCTCGATCAGATGGACATGTCCAGGCGCAATCCCGACAGCCCCCTCCGGTTCCGGGTGGCCTTTCTTGCCGATATAGATAATTTCATAACCCTCGTCTACCTTCTCCTTGATGAGATCATGGGTTTTTGTCACATCCGGGCAGGTGGCGTCGACCGTAGTCAGTCCTTTGGCACGGGCCAGGCGGCGGACTTCCGGGGATACGCCATGAGCGGTGAAAATCACCGTCCCGCTGTCGACTTTATCCAAAATATCCAGACGGTTATGTCCGTCCAGCGTGATAATTCCATCGTCCTCAAACGAATGGGTGACATGGCTGTTGTGCACAATCATGCCAAGTATATAAATCGGCCGGGGCAAATCAAGATTTTGCGCGGCCTGCCGTGCCATGACCATGGCATCGACGACGCCATAGCAATAGCCCCGGGGAGAAATTTTGATGACTTCCATGAATTCACCGGCTTTCTGCTGTCGTTGACTGCTTGTAATAGAACCGGTCTAATTATACCCTATTCCAGCGGCGGAGCAAAGAGAAGCGGCAGCCAGATAACAAAAGTCGTACCTTCTCCCTGGCGCGTAACCACCTCAACCGAACCCCCGTGCTCATCAATAATCCATTTGGCGATTGACAAGCCGAGTCCGATTCCTTCCGTGATTCCCCGCGATTCATCCGCACGATAGAAACGGTCGAAGATATGGGGAACTTCATCCTTATCCATTCCGATCCCTGTATCGGCAATACGGATTCCCACCTGATTCTGATAAAAAACAGCGTCCAGTGTAACCTCTCCCTCAGGAGTGTATTTGAAGGCATTATCAATAAAAATAAACATCATTTGCTGCAAATAATCCTTGTTGCCTACGATATATTTGCCATTCAGCTGACTTAGATCCCCAACGGACCAGTCGGCTTGCCGCTGCAGGAATGAAGCCCGGCGGGCCACCTCAGTCATCATCGGCTCCAGTGCTACCGGCTCAATGTCGAAGGTCCGTCCGGTATCGGCCCGGGCCAGCGAGAGCATATCCGCCACGAGCCGGCTCATGCGTTTGGATTCGTCCGCGATATCTTTCACGGATTCAATGGACAGCTGGCGAATCTCGGCTTCCGTCATCCGGCTCTCCTCAGGGTTCATCTCCCATATCTTTTGCAGCAGATCGATATTCCCTCGTATCGTTGTCAGCGGTGTCCGCAGCTCATGCGAAGCATCAGACACAAAGCGGCGCTGAGTCGCATAAGAATCCTCCAGCTCTGTATAAAAGCCTTCCATCCGCCCTAGCATGCTGTTGACGGTCTGGATCAGCCGTCCAATCTCATCCTGTGGTCCATCGTAAACAATCCGCGAGCTGAGGTCAGTTCCCGTCTGAATCCCGTTGGCTGCTTCAATGACATTGCCGATCGGACTCATCGCTTTACGCGCGAGGAAGAGGCCAAAGGTGAAGGCTGCAATCAGGGTGGCGAAGGAGCCGACAAGAAGGATATTCTGCAAATTCTGCATTAGATGGTCCTGTTCACCCGTGTATGCCGCCACCTGAAGCACAGCAGGAAGCGCCCCTCCGGTTGAGGTAGTAACATCAATCGACATCTGATAGATAAGAAAAGGGTTGCCCTCGTAATTTGCACGTATAAACCCCTGTTGATTCTTAACGACATCCTGCTCGGGAATTTTGAACTGAAGACCGAGGTTTTCCATATTGATACTTGGAATCAATGTCTTCTCACTATAGACGTAAATCTGGGCATACAAACTTTGTGCCTGAATTCCCACAAGGTTAAGTTTTACTGTACCATCAATGTTCCAAGACGGCTTCAATTGAACTTGATTCGACTGTTCTTTCAGCCGCTCCTTCAAATCACCATACGTATTAAAATAGACAAATCCGTAAATTGCGGCTGATAAGGCCAGCAGCATAACGGCCAGAATTCCTGAATACCAGGCAGTCAGCCGCAATCGTATCGACATATTAGTCACCTCTTAGGATGTAACCGGCTCCCCGGATCGTCTGAATCAGTCTTTTGCCGCCGTGCTCCTCGGTTTTCTGGCGAAGCATGGCAATATATACTTCAAGCACATTGGATTCCCCGCTGTAGTCGTAGCCCCAGATTTTATCCATGATCAGATCGCGGGACAGCACCCGCTTCGGATTCTGCATGAACAGATGCAGCAGCTCGAACTCCTTCGCTGTCAGTTCCAGACGCTTACCCCCGCGGGTTACCTCACGTGAATCTACATCCAGCGTAATGTCCTCGTAGGATACTGCCTGGTCTGTGTTTCCCCCCTGCTCGCTTTTACGGCGCAACAATGCGCGTACACGGGCAAGCAGCTCCTCCAGCGCAAACGGCTTCACCAGATAATCATCCGCTCCCAGATCCAACCCCTTTACCCTATGCTCAATTTCGTCTTTAGCTGTGAGCATGAGTACCGGAACCGTACTGCCACCCTCCCGCAAACGCCGGCAGACCTCAAAGCCATCCACCTGAGGCATCATAACATCCAGCACAACCACATCCGGATCACTGTTCAAAACAGCGCGCAAGCCATCGGCTCCGTTTGTAGCCGTCTTCACATCATACCCTTCAAAGGCAAGTCCCCGGCGCAGCATAGAAATAATCTTTTCATCGTCATCAATAATTAAAATGTTCGGTCGCATCCAAACAGCCCCCATTGTCCAAATCGTCTATCTCTATTGTAACATGATTGCACCAGTTCGCAGCCCGTGCAGCAAAAGCGGAAGGGTTTCCCCTTCCGCTGTGCACTGCACCGTCACGGTGTCTGTTACTGGCGCTGAGTTTGAGTAGTGTTGAAGTCGTTTTTATTTCCAATAGTTACAGAAAGCTCCAGCGTTTTGCCGTCACGGACTACGTCGAGCGTGATTTTGTCACCTACTTTGAGCGTCTGGATGTAGGTAATCAGATCTTGGCTGGTTGCATATTTCTTGCCGTTAACACCTGTAATAATATCGTAAGGACGCAGATCAGCGGTATAGGCTGGCGATTTAAAGATAATGTCGGCTACGACAGAACCTTCTTTAATATTCGTACCCATCTGTTTGGCAACTTCATCGGTAATCGTCATTAGAGAAGCACCAATGAATGGAACCGGTTCTTTAGGGATTTCCTGGTTGGCTTCGAGTTTGTCTACAACATTTTTAATGGTATTCACCGCAATGGCGAATCCGATCCCTTGTGAGTCCGTGCTTACGGCTACGTTCATTCCGATAACCTGGCCATTCAGGTTAAGCAGCGGGCCGCCGGAGTTACCAGGGTTAATGGAAGCGTCCGTCTGCAGAAGGTTTTTATAATTACGGGTACCGCTTCCGTCTTCTTCATTGATATCAATGCTGCGGTTTTTGGCGCTGAGCACACCCGCTGTAACGGTATGGTCAAAACCCTGCGGGTTACCAATCGCTACCACTTCGGAGCCGACCTTAATGCTGTCCGAATCACCCAGCTGTACCGTCGGGAAGTTTTTCCCTTCAATTTTCAGAACAGCCAAATCCAGATCCTTGCTGGTCCCGAGCAATTTGGCTTCATAGGTCTTCGTAGTGCCGTCAACGGTAACCTGAATTACATCGGCCTTGTCAACAACATGCTGGTTGGTCAAAATATATCCTGAGGAATCATAGATAAAACCTGTTCCGATTCCATAAGGTGTAAGCTGGGAAGAAGAATTCGAACCTGAATTGGATTCTGAATTCGATCCTGAATTCGACCCGGAAGAGCCGTTGCTGCCAAATTGATCACCGAAGAAAAATTGTGAGAACGGATCACTCATATTTGGATTAGTAGAGTTTCTGCCAGAGTTTGCTTTTACCAAGGTCTCAATTTTGACAACGGCCGGGCCTACGGAATCAACCACTCTCGAAGCATCTGTTGTCCCGGTAAGCAGCGATGTCGTGGTGGTAGACGGTGTAACATTTACGCTTCCATTTGCCGTCTTGGCCGCAGTGTTGGATACAGCCGCAGTTGTGACAGGGTCCCCTGTGAACCAGTTGCCGCGGTCCGCTGCGAACATGGAGCCTGAGAGAACGATCATTCCGGCGAGAAAAGATACCAGTACCGCTTTTACAGGTTTCTTGGGCTTATGGTTGTACTGCCAGCCATTACCTCCATCTGCTCCATTGCCACCCCGCCCGCCGTTGCCGTCCATTCCGGTTGTCCGCAGCGAAGTGCTGTATGGAACCGGTCTGACCGGCTGTGGAGGATTAACCTCTACACGTTCCGGTTCCCGGCGGTTGTAATGCTGCGGATCATCCGGGTTCATCTCATCTTTGTTCAGCGATTTGAAAGGTCCGTAAGAGTAATAGTAGGAAGATCCGGTTTCAGGAGACTCATTATTATTGCTATTGATATTACCGTTATCATTGCTGTTCACATTGTCGCTGCTATTGCTATCCCATTGCCGCTCCGGAGACGGTTCATTATCACGATTAAAGTTGTTTTCACGATCATAGTTATTTTTGTTATCGTCCATGTTTTTCTTTCCTCCCGCACCTTGCGTATCCGGCAAGGATTAATTTGTTTTCTTGTTCTTATTTTGTACTTTAAACCTTAAGGTCACATTAAAAACAATTTAAGCGGAGATAAAAAGTGGGGGAACCCTAGTATCAGGCAACACCACTATTAAACCCGTATTCTCTTGAATGGACCACTGCGGGTGGAACACGGGTTTAAAGGCGGCTGTATACTTTTCGCCCCGACAATAGGGTCCCTGGCAGGGAAGAGAAATCCGATATTCGCTATGATAATAGCGAATAGAAGCGAAAAAAAGGCCCGAGCACACAAAACGCGCCGGGCCAGAAACAATACCGTTATATTATTAAGATAGCAAGATTAATATTAATAGGACAATATGTAGTGCAACCGGAGTGTGATAGACAGGTAGCCTAACTCAATTACTAGGATTAATATGGTTTAACCCTGAGCCCAGCCCTTGCGGTGAGCATAAATCGCCAGCTGGGTACGGTCATCCAGCTCACATTTCATCAGCAGGTTGCTGACATGCGTCTTTACAGTTTTGATGCTGATATGAAGCTCCTCGCCGATGTCCTTATTGGTCTTGCCTTCGGCAATGAGCAGCAGCACTTCCTTCTCCCGCTCGGTGAGACCCGAAGAATCTCCTTGTACCGTCCGCTGGCGGATGCCGCGGGTAAGGGCTTGGGATACATCACCGGTCATCACCGGCATACCGCGGAAAGCACCTTGAAGTGCGTAGATCAGCTCCTCCGCCGAGACTGTTTTGAGCACATAGCTGACGGCACCGGCTTCAATAGCATCCACGACAAGATCATCCTCCAGGAAGCTCGTGAGAATCACAATTTTGAGACCCGGGAATTCAGCCAATACCGCACGGGTGGTCTCCGCACCGTTCATCAACGGCATCATCAGGTCCATCAGAACCAGATCAGGGAGTGCATCCTTCCCCCAGCTCCGGAGTGTTTTTAAGGCATCCTGCCCATTTGCAGCCTCTCCAATCACTTCAAACATCGGGTCCAGCATCAGATATGTTTTGAGGCCCATCCGGACCATGTCATGATCATCTACAAGCAGAACTTTAATGACACTCATTTTTATCCTCCTCAGTGTTAATAGAGCTAAACCTCATGCATACAATCAAACCAGTATCATAAGTACTCTCTTGATCAATCAGCTCTCGGCCGCACCAGCATTATCCAGCTCCGGGTTGCCCTGGATAAATTTTGGTATATGTACACGGATCGTAGTTCCAGCTCCCTTGCGGCTAATGATCTCCACTTGCCCGCCGAGCTTCTCCGCGCGTTCACGCATCGTTGTAAGTCCATATGAGCCCTGCTTATGCTGTACATGCTCGAAGCCTTGCCCGTCATCGCTGATGCTCAGCACTACTTGTCTCGGCACTTCGCGCAGCGACAGGCTGACGAGCCGTGCTCCCGCATGCTTGACAATGTTGGCCATCGATTCCTGGATAATCAGGAACAGCTGATGTTCAATGGCTTCAGACAACTCTCCTTGCAGCTCAAGCTCTTTCACGCCTTTAAGTCCGTTCTGGCGGCAATAATCCGGGAACCATTTCTCCAGCGCCTCGAACAGATTCCGGCCCTCCAATTCTACCGGCCGGAGCTGGGCAATCAGGGCTCGCATCTGCTTCTGGGCCATTTGGGACATGGTAATCAGCTGATCCATAACGGTTCTGCCATGCTCCGCATTCCGCTCCAGCACTTTAGGCAGCGAAGAAGCGGACATATGAATCGCAAACAGCTGCTGGCTTACGGTATCATGCAGATCCCGTGCCATACGCCTCCGCTCTTCAAGCACCGCGCTCTCCGCCGCCTTTTCCTTCTCGATCACTTCCTGCTCGCCCAATCGCTGCAGCAGCTGCATCTTATTCTCCACAGTGTCCATCATCATGTTGAACTCGTGGTATACTCTGGCAAAAGACTGGTCATCACTCTCAGGCATCCGTACGGATAAGTTACCCTTGGCCACCTGAAGCATGTTCAGATCCAAAAGGTCAATCCGCCGCTGAATCCGCTGGCCGGCCATATACCCTACAACTACAGTGAACAACACGATCCCCACGCAAAGATACAGCCACATACGGTAATCCTGAACCTTGATATAGCCCAGGCATGTCCCGGCATACATAAGTCCGGCGGTTACACCGCCACTAAGCAGAAAATACACCAGCAGCATCCATTTGGTATTACTTAATAATTTCCCCATGCTTACCCCACCGTTTTAATTTTAATGTCGCCAATGAAGGCACTGACATTAATACGGACTTTTTTGCCGGCTTCCTTATAATAAGGTGTATTGCATTGCACGCTGCTCATGAACCCGCTGCGCGACTGCTCCAGAACCTGCATATCTCCGATAAAAGAACTGCTGTTCACCTTGACTCCCAGGTCCATATCTTCCGGTATATACACCTTGATGTCGCCTACAAAAGCAGAAATATTGATCTTCGTCTCTCCGTAGGGAATCTGCGCATTGGTCAGATCCAGGACGGTGTCGCCAATGAACTGCGAAATATTTGTATTCTTCAGCTGAAAATGATCCTTGCCCACATGAACATCCCCAATAAAAGCGGAACGGTTCGTCGTTTCCTTACGATCTGCGGCACCATGGAACTCTTCATGCCATTCGCCATGCCGGCGTGCGTGGCGCTCCTGGCGCTCCTGCCGTCTGCGTTCGTGCCTCTCGTGCTTCTCCTGCCAGCGGGAATCTGCAGAAGAGTGGAATCTCCCGTTGTCGCTCTCGTCCTCCTCTTCATCCTTATGCAAGTACTCGTTCCAATCCCTTTGCCCCTCAGACTTGCCGAACTTCTGCTCGAATTGCTCATCCAGTGTGGATTCGAGGGGCTTTGGAGGCTCAACATCCAGAGGTCCTGCTCCAGGTCCTGGAGGATAGTAGCCCTTGGGTGCGGGCGGTGTGGGCGGTACAGGTGGAGTATGATCCCGCGGCTTGAAGATAACATATAATCCTCCACCGATCAGCATCACGGGAATCAGCAATTTGAAAAAGTCGCCGGCTGAAACATCAAACCAATCCAGGTTCCTCCCCAGGAAAAACACCCCAAGTGCCAAGTAGAGGAATCCCCAAAAAGCAGATGAACCCTTAGAACCGCGCTCATTCGTGGATAGAACTTTCTGGATCCCCATAATAATGAGAATAACCGGCCAATAATCAGCAAAAAGGGAACCTATATTGAAATCGGTATACCCCATCTGCCGCAGCAAAAACATCGCTCCCAGTCCAATCAGGAGCAGACCCCCGAGGATCTGGCTGGTGAATCGTCTTTTCATCCTTCATTTCCCCTTTATGTTGATATAACTCACTCATTCACTCTTATAGCCTTAGTCTACAGGAACAGGCAGCCGGAGAACAGCGCCGGGAGAAGGAAACTTGACTCAGTCTCTGGACCGAGGGGGATGTAGAATCGCAGTAAAGTTCTGCTCACAAAAAAAACTGCCCCGCCGCTCAGGAACTGAACGGAAACGGGACAGACGGTGATTGAACAGATGCAGTTAAAAGATGGTGCTACAAAAGTTTGAACTACAGCATTATTGCTGCGGTTTTTGAACCGGTTTTGCCATACTCTGCTTAGATGCGCCGTCATTTTCTACAGCAAACTCAGCATTGTATTTTTCATTTGGTGTTTTGTAGTTTTCTTGAACCTTTGGTTTTTTAGAATTGGCCACGGAAATCACCTCCCTTGTCTCTTATACAGTCTGATACCAGAGTGCATCCGAGAATCTAACGAAAGAGGCTGCTTATTCTGCCCCAGTCCGTATTATGGGAAAGGCGGGACCTTATTATGCATACTTATGTGAAATAAAATTCATACTGGCAGTGTGTAGGGTAACCCTAGATGACTTCCTCAAGAAGATCCTGCGGAATGGCATTATAGGTTTGAACAGCCCGGCCCAGACTCTTCAGCATGTTCTCGGTACATCTTCCGTTCCCCCGCTTAATGAGCTGCACCACTACCGTTTTTTTACCCCATTCCTTATAAACCTGCTTAATGGTAGAAAAATAAAGATCAATCTTCCGGCCCTTGATAGCCGAACCGGTATCTGCCACAACTGCGTAGCCATAGCCGGGGATATACAAAACGCTGCCTAACGGAATCACTTTGGGATCAGCAGCGATGGTCGATACTGCATTTTTGTCCCGTCGGACTTTGACACCAGAATACGTGATGCCGTACTGCGGATGCTTTGAGGTTTTACCTGTAGATTCAAAACCTGCTGTGTAGCCTGTAGCAGTTACCTTGAAAGAAGTGATAATCTGCTCCGGCCCTGGTGCCGCTACCTGTACGGTTGCTGGCGGTTTGGAAGCAGTATTACCCGGTTGTGTGACTGCATGAGGTGCTGGTGTATGTTTTGGAGCCTTAGTGGCTGCCGGCTTGCCGGACTGTGCGAGCGCTTGGGAACGGGACACCCCTCTGGATGCGGATTCTCCTTGATCATACAGCGCGGCTTGACCAGCTGCCAGCACTTCCGGCCCGGTGTGGCCGCTGACACTGCTGAACTGCACAGAACCTTTTATATGTTGCGGATCAAGTGACTTGTTTATACTATTGCTTAATTGACCTGCAGTGTCTCCCGTCCCGTTAGCTTCCACCGGCTTGCGTCCAAAATCAGGATAGACCCCAGCGGCAGTCAGCAAAAGCAGAATCGTTACGAAAAGACACCAAAACCTCTGGTATAAGCCCATTTTGTTCATTTGTTAAACCTCCCCCTATTAGCGAAGGTTTCCCGTTTCACAAAATTTTATACCTGGAGCCGTTTAAAACCCGGCCGCAGGCGGCTTATAACAGAGGCGAATGAATGACATTAAAGATATATAAATGAGGTTATACCTGAAGCTTTAGATTACACGCTCCGCAACTTCCTTAACTAAGGAAGCGATCACTTCCTGCAGCGGCTGGGCACCGATATCGCCTTCTCCGCGCTTACGGATGGAGACACTTCCGGCGTTCATTTCATTCTCGCCCACCACGAACATATAAGGGATCTTCTCGAGCTGTGCTTCACGGATTTTATAGCCCATTTTCTCGTTGCGCAGATCTACTTCGGCCCGGATTCCACTGGCAAGCAGTTTTGCTTCTACGTCCTTAGCGTAATCATCAAATGCGGAGGACACCGGAATGATCTTCACCTGCTGCGGGGACAGCCATAATGGAAGTGAGCCGGCAAAGTTCTCCAGCAAGAAGGCTACAAAACGTTCCATGGTACCAAGGATTCCGCGGTGCAGTACAACCGGACGGTGTTTTTGGCCATCGTCTCCGACATATTCCAGCTCAAAACGCTCAGGAAGCAGGAAGTCGATTTGCACTGTGGACAATGTTTCTTCTTTGCCAAGTACAGTCTTGATCTGAACGTCCAGCTTCGGACCGTAGAACGCTGCTTCGCCTTCCGCTTCAAAGAACGGTAGGCCCGCTTCTTCCACTACTTCTCGCAGCATGCGCTGTGCAGTTTCCCACATTTCATCGTTCGGATAGTATTTTTCAGTATCCTTCGGATCACGGTATGAGAGACGGAAACGGTAGTCGGCAATGCCGAAATCGCTGTATACCTGCTTGATCAGCTCAAGCACACGGGTAAATTCGCTTTTGATCTGATCCAGGCGGCAGAAAATATGTGAATCATTCAATGTCATCGAACGCACACGATGCAGCCCAGTCAGCGCGCCAGACATTTCATAGCGGTGCTGAATACCAAGCTCGGCAATCCGGATAGGCAAATCACGATAGCTGTGCATCGAACTCTTGTAAATCATCATGTGATGCGGGCAGTTCATCGGACGAAGCACGAATTCCTCATTGTCGATTGTCATCTTGGGGAACATATCCTCTTGGTAATGCTCCCAGTGTCCTGAAGTTTTGTACAGCTCTACATTGCCGAGCACCGGAGTATATACATGCTGGTAACCCAGGCTTGCTTCCAGATCGACGATATAGCGTTCCAGAATACTGCGCAATTTCGCACCTTTTGGAAGCCAGATTGGCAGGCCTTGTCCTACCAGCTGGTTGAAGGTGAAGATCTCCAGCTCTTTACCCAGCTTACGGTGGTCGCGTTTCTTTGCTTCTTCCAGCAGGTGCAGATACTCATCGAGCTGAGCTTTTTTGATCCAGGCAGTACCGTATATACGTTGCAGCATTTTGTTCTTGCTGTCCCCACGCCAGTAGGCTCCGGCTACGTTCATAAGCTTGAAGACCTTGATCTTCGCAGTGGAGGGCACATGCGGGCCGCGGCAAAGGTCAAAGAATTCTCCCTGCTCATATATCGTGATCACGCTATCTTCAGGCAGCGCTTCAATCAACTCCAGCTTATAGGGATCTTCCAGTTCACCGAAACGCTCCAGTGCTTCCTTGCGGCTGACCTCAATACGCACGATCGGCAGATTCTCCGAGACGATACGCTCCATTTCCTTCTCGATCTTCAGCAGGTCCTCCGGATTGAGCGGGTGCTCCAGATCCATATCATAGTAAAAGCCATCTTCGATCACCGGGCCTACACCCAGCTTAACCTCCTTAGTCCCGAACAGGCGGCGTACTGCCTGCGCCATCAAGTGGGCTGTACTGTGGCGCATCACTTCCAGGCCTTCCGGCGAATCCAAAGTGACGATCTCAACCAATGCACCTTCCTGCAGCGGCGTAGACAGGTCTACAACGATACCGTTCAGCTTGCCTGCTGCTGCATTTTTGCGGAGACCACTGCTGATCGAAGCGGCTACATCATCAATGCTGCTGCCATCGGCATATTCCCGGACCGAGCCGTCCGGAAGCTTGATATTAACTGACATGATTTATTCCTCCTAATATTTTGGTAAGGCCGCATAAGTAACGGAACGGAAATGTCCCTGAACACAAAAAACACCCGTCCCGCAAAGGGACGAGTGATTGCACCCGTGGTTCCACCCAAATTCGATTCCCGGCTAGCAGGAATCCTTCGTCAGCATGGAGATAACGGCCATGAACCGGCGGTTCTTACTATCCCTGGCAGGTTGTCCGCTGCCCAACAGCACTTGGGAGTTCATAACCGCAGCTACAAAGGGGTAGATGGATTACCGGATACCGGAGGAAATCACAGCCTGAAGTTTCCTCTCTCTGAAGCGGCCCTAAAAAGTAATCATCCATATCTTTGTCAACGCTGATAACGTGAATCTTGTGTAATTATAATTCTCTCTCCAGCCTTCCGTCAAGTCAGTCCCTGTATTTATCATCCGCAACAACACCGCCAGCAAGTAGAAGGATGATCTATAGCGCGAACATATAAATCCTTCTATTGTAAAATAGCTTAAGGGCAGAAGCCATCTTCTGCCCTGCAAGTCTATTCTTCCAGGCGTTTCCGTTCAGGCAAGCGGCCTGCGCGTTTCAAAGCCTCACGCAGCAAATATTCGATATGTCCGTTTACGCTGCGAAACTCTTCTCCCGCCCAACGTTCCAGCGCTTCGTGCAGGTCAGGATCGATCCGCAGCGGAAAGCTTTTCTTGGCCGCCATGATGAACCGTCCTTAGTACAACGAGCCGGCGTTAATGACCGGACTCGCTCCACGCTCCGACACGATCGCTACCATCAGATTGTTAATCATCGCCGCCTTGCGCTCTTCATCCAGTTCGACTACTCCGCTCTCCTTCAGCTGGCGGATCGCCATATCTACCATTCCGACCGCCCCTTCGACGATAATCTGCCGCGCGGACAGAATCGCTGAGGCCTGCTGCCGCTGCAGCATTGTACTGGCGATTTCAGTAGAATAAGCCAGATGTGTCAGCCGCGCTTCAATCACTTCAACACCGGATAAGGAAAGGCGGTCCTGAAGCTCGGCTGCCAGTTCCTTGGCAATCTCATCCGAATTCGCACGAAGGGACATGCCCGATTCGTTAAAATTGTCGTAAGGATACCGGCTGGCCACATGCCGCAGTGCGGTCTCGCTCTGGATTTCCACAAACGCCATATATTTGTCGACATCGAACAACGCCTTTGCCGAGTTGATGACTTTAAATACAATAACTGCAGCAATCTCAACCGGATTCCCCTCGACATCATTGACCTTCAGCTTAACGCTGTTGAAATTGCGCACCCGCAGGGATACGGTCTTGCGGATACTAAACGGAATGACTGCGAAGAGTCCGCTGCTAGCAATGGTACCGACATATTTGCCGAAAAAGGTTACCACGACCGACTTATTAGGCTGCACTACCGTAATACTCGTACATAGCACACCCGCAATGATGAACAGAATAACCGGAACCACAGCATAGTCATATGTTGCACCGTAAATCCCCCCTGCCAAGCAAATGGCAATAAGCGCAATAACCAGAAAACCACTAACTGGACGCAATGTTTTTTCTTTCATGAAAGGCACCTCCATAAGATATGTATTTGATATGATTATGAT
>NZ_LVWH01000202.1:0-37850 GCF_001909045.1 Paenibacillus sp. P3E
ATTCATATTAGGATGGTGGAGTAATTGAGTAAACGTTCTGTTAGGTTTTTCAGTTTATGTGTAATTATTGGTGTGTTGGCAATCCCTTCGTTTGCAAACGCGGCCTCGACATCGGGACAGATTTCTGACAGTGATATTTTAGTACAAACTCTTAAAGTGAAGGATTTATTGGTGGAAAAATACAGTGACGGTAGATTGATGGGGAATGAAAATGCAAAAAATTTAAACGAGAATCAAAAAGACACTTTTTTAAATGCAATGGGATTTACAGAAGATGAAATTTCATATTTCTCTGATGCTACAAAAGATGAAATTATTATCCAAGGAGGTAAAAAGGTAAATTCAACTCAGACAGATTACAAGAATATCTTCACAAGTAAAGAGGGGGATGACTATTTAGTAACTCCTGAAAATAAAGAAGAAATTAATATGATGAGAACAAAGGATTTAACTTTGAATTCAGAATTAGCTGGTTTTTCTGCAACTACTTTAGATTCAAGTGAAGTTTGGGATGGGATTTTTCACGGATCTGGTACGGTAGTTTATATCGGTAAAACTGCTAATGCAATGGAATATAAATATACTTACCGGACTAATTTTAGATGGAATAAATTACCAAATTTTTATTGGACTGATTCTATCGGAACATCATGGGCTACAGGAACAGGTGTGGGTTCTAATGGTACTTACGTGATTGACAGTAGCGATCCTTGGATTGGTTATGTTGATAGAGGTTTTGCTAGCATTGATCAGTCAAGTGTACAAGGAACTAAGGGTACGATAGATCTCTATGGATTGGATGGTTTACATTATGGCGATTTAGCAACTGAAGTGAGAATCCCTGTTACTCAAAAAGGACTTACAGGAGCTTTTGGTTCTGCTTATGGACATGCTTATAGTACTGCAAACATGGATTTGGTTTTGAATTACGCATCAATCTATATTAATGGCTGGGGTGACAAATGGACGTGGAGAACTGAATATACGATTGGGCAGTAACATTTTTCTGCATAAAATGAGGGTAATCGAAGTCATGAGGTGATCTGATCTTCCTTTATCGAATTTTATTATTTATTAAACTAAATATGATGCAAGGACCTGTGGTATTTCACCAACAGGTCCTTTTATTTATAGTTCTAATTACATTGGATTATTATAGGGTTTACTTCTCACCAATTAGTTAGCTTGCTTTTGTACCATCGGCTATTTTGTATATCCATGTAATACGCCCATTGTACTTTGCGATCGTTTGCGGATAACGAATACCTATCGGTTTGATAGGAGGTGACCAGATTCGCATCGGGTCCCTTGTGGTAATACGTAGCCTGGGGTTCAATTCCCTTCAATAGAATCTTAAGAAATCCATTTACAGCAAGGCTTTCCGGTTCCACTTATAGAATATTCAGAATTCCCATTGCAACTAGTGCATCTACACGTAATAATTCAAACAGCTAAACACAAAGTGGTTTGCCCCTGTAGGTCCACTTGAATAGCTTCACCACCGTTTGGTTGAAATACTCAATAAACTGGAAAATCTATTTCTGCAAATCGAGCATGCTCTTGAAGTTGCCACGTCTCAGGGGCAATGGACCAAAATTCAAAACCAGAGTTCAATCTGGTTCAGCCAAGAGCAATGCTTCGGCGTGTACACCAAACGGTTGCGGTGGCGAGTCCGCTTCACATTACGGGTCTGCTGATACCACGTACTATTTCAAATCTCAAAGTTTATCTGTCCGTTCTGTTTCTGCTAAGAATAAGCTTGCTACCTGCCCCCGCCGCAGATTCATGCGGCGGGTTTTTTCTGCTCTTCCTCCTGCATTGAACTTAAAACCACCCGCAAGGGAGGTGGGAGTGGCGGAGGGGAAGTTTGGAACTGTAGGAGCGTCAGCGTCCGCCTTTATGTTTGGATTTCTACCGCTAGCAGCGGTCTATAATTAGAGAAATCCAAACATAACAGCGGCCGAAAGTCCAAACATTCCCCGCAGCCACGCCCGCCACCTCCCACGCCCGCCCAGCTTTCAGTTCAATGCTCCCGTTACCACGATAATCATTTCCCCAGAACGCCGCAGAAAGGCCCCTTTATGAGCAAATGATTGTATTCGTAACCTCCGGGACGCGGTAATGTGAGGCTTGTAACCAATACAAGTTAAACGGAGGTCAAATTGGCATGAACAAAAAATCCTTCACCCTGCTCCTGTCTGCACTGCTCACGTTCAGCATGTTGACAGCGTGTTCAGGAAACAACAACAAGAATAACGAAGCATCCCCGAGCAATGCGGGCCCCAGCGGCGGAACAGACACCGCAACGAAGGCACCGGAGCCGGAGAAACCGACAGAGATCAAGATTATGCTTCCACTGAACACGTCAGAGACTCCACCGGATACGATTAAGACGGAAGTGGAGAAGTTAACGAATACGAAGCTCACCTATCAGTTCTACCCGGCGGATACGTATGAAGAGAAACTGAACTCCTCGTTCGCCACGGGCTCTCTGCCGCAGGTTACGTATTTGAAGAACCAGACCACTTTCCTCCAGATGAAAGAGTCGATCAAGGACGGGCAGTTCTGGGAGATCGGACCACTCTTAAGCGAGTTCCCGAATCTCAATAAGCTGAAGCCGGAAATCCTGAACAATACCAAGGTGGACGGCAAGCTGTATACCCTGTACATTGGACGGCCGTTGGCACGGCAGGGCATCATTTACCGCAAAGACTGGGCCGACAAGCTGGGCCTGAAGCCGCCGGCCAATGTGGATGAGCTGTTTGCCATGGCCAAGGCGTTCACGGAGCAGGACCCGGATGGCAACGGCAACAAAGATACCGTAGGTATCGTGGACCGTAACGAACTGGTCTATGGTGCATTCAAAACCGTATCCTCCTGGTTCGGCACACCGAACAACTGGGGAGAGAAGGATGGACAGCTGGAGCCGGAATTTACGTTCCCGCAGTATTTCGACACGATGGATTTCTTCAAAAAAGCCCGCGATGCTGGGTACATGAACCAGGATTTCGCGGCGACCAGTAAAACGGATGCGGTAAAAATGTTCGTCAGCGGCAAAGCGGGGATGTATATCGGGGGCTCGATGCAGGATATTGATACCCTGAACAAAGACCTGATTAAGAATTTCCCGGATGCCGTGCTGGATACGCACAGTATGGTTGCTGGACCGGACGGAAAGTTCGCGCAATGGATGATTCCGGGCTACAACAATGTGGTGCTGTTCCCGAAATCTGCAGTCAAGGATGAGGCAGAGCTGAAGAAAATTCTGGCGTTCTATGACAAGATGATGACTCCTGAGGTTGCCAACCTGATGTACTGGGGCATTGAAGGGACCCACTATACTGTCGTAGACGGCAGAGCCAAACCTGCTGATGACAAAGAGTTGATTGAGCGTGAGGTTAAGGGCTACAAGGACAGTGTAATCGGTGAAGCGGAGACGAATGGCATGTACCAAAGTCTGAATGTGCTTCCAGGCCGAATCCATGCTGAAGAATTGCTGCTGGAGAATGTGAAGGTAGGTGTGGCTGATCCTACGGCTGCGCTGGATTCCCCTACCTATACTTCCAAGGGCGTAGAGCTTCAACAGATCATTACAGATGCCACATACAAATATATGTACGGACAAATCGACAAGGCCGGATTCGAAAAAGAAGTGCAGGCCTGGAAAGACCGCGGCGGCCAGAAGATTATTGAAGAATACAATGCCGTGTATAAGAAATAGGCAGCAGTTTTGTAGTAACTGAATACAAATGAAGCTGAAAAGGCTGCTAACAACGGTAGTTCAGCAGTCTTTTCGGATTCTCTTGGCGAGCCGGCAGTCAGGCACCAATTATGAAGCAGAAAGGAAGAGTATTATGCAGGAAGTCTCCGCTCAGCCTGGTGTGGTTCCCGAGCTGAAGCCCAAGAGCTATAAGAGCAGCAGTGAGCTCAAAAAACGTCTGTGGAGAAACAAATTGCTCTACGTCATGCTGATTCCGGGTGTGCTGTATTTTGTGGTTTTTAAATATTTGCCGATGTACGGTCTGATCATCTCGTTTCAGGATTACAAGCCTTACCAGGGGATAACAGGAAGTGATTGGGTGGGGCTGAAGCATTTCCACCGTTTATTTGCGGAGCCGGATTTCCTTAATATTCTGGGGAACACCTTGATTTTGTTCGGAATGAACATTTTATTTTATTTTCCGGTTCCGATTATTCTGGCGTTAATGTTGAATGAGCTGAGAGGCAGTTTTTTCAAAAGAACCTTTCAGACGCTCATCTATTTGCCCCATTTCATGTCTTGGGTTATCGTTGTGTCGATTTCATTTGTCATGGTTACGATGGACGGCGGGATTATCAACGAGCTGCTGGCCTATTTCGGTTTTGAAAAGATTAATTTCCTGCTGAGTCCCGGCTGGTTCAGGCCGATGTATATCCTTCAAGTCATTTGGCGGGAAGCGGGCTGGGGGACGATTATTTATCTGGCTTCGATTGCGGCTATTGACCCCGGACTCTATGAAGCTGCACGCATGGACGGAGCCGGACGGCTCAGACAAATCTGGCATATTACCCTCCCGGCGATCCGCGGCGTCATCATTACATTGCTTATTCTGAAAATTGGTTCCGTGCTCGATCTTGGATTTGAACATGTATATCTGCTGCTGAACTCCATGAACCGAGAGGTTGCGGAAATTATTGATACGTATGTGTACACGGCAGGACTCAGACAAGGGCAGTTCAGTTATAGTACGGCTATCGGATTCTTCAAATCCGTGATCGGACTGATTATGGTTATGTCGGTCAACAAATTGTCCAAAAAAATGGGCGAAGAAGGCGTTTATTGAGAACCAGCGGGAGGAATTGAAATGGTAGAAGATCGCACGATCGGCGGCAGAATCTTTTCTGCTGTGAACTTTACACTGCTTGCCCTCATTACCCTGATCACCGTGCTGCCGTTTGTGCACGTGGTTGCCGGATCATTCACCACAAGCGCTGAGATTGCGGCCAACAAGTTTGTGCTGATTCCCAAGGTGTGGAGCCTTGACGCGTATAAGTTTATTTTCTCGACGGACACGATTTTTAGAGCAATGGGTGTTTCCATAGGGGTTACACTCGTTGGCACGCTATTCAGTATGTTCATCACTGCCCTTATGGCCTATGGGCTCTCCAGAAGGGATCTGGACGGGCGCAATGTCTTCAACTTTCTCGTGGTGTTCACGATGCTGTTCCATGGCGGAATGATTCCCACCTTTCTGGTGGTGAAGGAGCTGGGTCTGATCGACTCGTATGCAGCCTTGATTCTGCCTTCGGCGATTAGTGCATTCAATATGATTATCCTGAAAAACTTCTTTCAGAATATCCCTGAGGGCCTTGAAGAATCGGCTAAAATCGACGGCTGCAACGACTTCGGCATCCTGTTCCGGATTGTGCTGCCCCTGTCCTTGCCGGCGATTGCAACGATTTCCCTGTTCTATGCTGTTACTTACTGGAACACTTATATGACTGCGATCCTATATCTGGATAATAGTGCGAAATGGCCTATTCAGGTGCTGCTCCGGCAAATCGTGGTGCTCGCGAGCGGGATGGACTACAGTTCCTCCCTGGATGCGACCAATCCGCCGCCGGATCAGACGATTAAGATGGCGGTTATCGTGGTGGCTACGCTGCCGATTCTGATGGTCTATCCGTTCCTGCAGAAGCATTTTGCCAAGGGAGCCATGCTGGGATCGATGAAGGGTTAGTAAGAGGTGCGGAGGGGAAGTTTGGAACTGCAGGAGTGTTACTTATATAGTGGAAGGGGTATGGAGATGATAGGCAGTCTGCCGGCAACACCTATGGAATGGGCACAACAGGTCTGTGATTCTTTAATGGATACTTATAAAGCAGGAGAACTGCCTCCAGCCCACCGCTGGCATTACCATCAGGGTGTGTTTCTATGCGGTATGGAACTATTGTGGGAAGCTGTCCAGGAGGACCGCTATATTGCATATATTCAGCAATACGTCGATGATCTGGTGGATGAGAACGGCAATTTGTATTTTGCCCGGGACGAGCTGGATGCGGTTCAGGCAGGATTGCTGCTGTTCACGCTGCATGAGCGGACCGGCCAGCCGAAGTACCGGATTGCCGCCGATAAGCTGCGCAACCTGCTGCTGACGCTGAACCAGACCTCGGAAGGCGGATACTGGCATAAAGATAAATATCCGAACCAAATGTGGCTGGATGGGCTGTATATGGCCGGAGTATTCTCCCTCAAATATGCCAATGCCTATGGCGAACCCGGCCTGCGTGAAACCGTACTGCATCAGGAGCGGCTGATGCGGAGGCATATGAAGGATGAGGCCACGGGACTCCTGTACCATGCCTGGGATGAGAGCAAACGCATGCCCTGGGCGAACCCGCAAACCGGCTGCTCCCCGGAGTTCTGGAGCCGGTCGCTGGGCTGGTACGGCCTCGCTGTCTCGCAGTTTCTGGATCTGCTACCTGCCGGTGATCCGGGTAGAGCGGAGCTCGCTGCCGAACTGGGCAGCTTCGTCGAAGCTCTCATCCGGTATCAGGATGGGGAGAGCGGACTGTGGTATCAGGTGGTCGACAAAGGCAGCCAGCCGGATAACTGGCTGGAGACCTCGGGCTCCTGCTTGTTCGTCTATACGATTGCCAAGGCTGTGAAGCACGGCATCGCTCCACCCGGGGCATTGGCCGCTGCCCGCAAGGGGTATGAGGGCTTGATCCGGGTGCTGCAGCCGGACGCAGAGGGCAGGCTGATTCTGCCCGACATCTGCATCGGAACATCGGCGGGTGATTACGAGAACTACGTCACCCGCCCGAAGGTCAGCAATGATCTGCACGGCGTGGGCGCACTGGTCATGGCGTGTGTGGAGATGCAGTCTTTGTATGGCGGAGCGGCGTCTGAGGGTTGAGAATAGCGCGGAGGGGGCGGCGGGATTATTCGCAGGAGGCTGTCGCCGCGCAAGTTAGGAGCACCGCCGGCCCCATCAGAGGTAGAAATACCTCTGGTTTCGTCCATCTGGCTCGGAACGGCCCCATCAGAGGTAGAAATACCTCTGGTTCCGCCTAACTGGCCCGGAACGGACTAATCAGAGGTAGAAATACCTCTGGTCCCGTCCACCTGGCCCGGAACGGACCAATCAGAGGTAAAAATACCTCTAGTTCCGTCCACCTGGCCCGGAACGGACTAATCAGAGGTAGAAATACCTCTGGTTCCGTCCACCTGGCCCGGAACGGGCCCATCAGAGGTGAACCCTCGGAGGAAATTCCGTTAATTTCATGGAAGGAGTGTAGCGGGTGTTTAATATTGTCGATTATGGAGCCCTGCGGGACACTGGCGAACCCGCCACAAGCGCGATTGCGGCTGCGGTTGCAGCGGCGGGTGAGGCGGGTGGAGGGACGGTGTATATCCCGGCGGGGACTTTTTTGACCGGGGCAATCCAGCTCCGCAGTAATATTGAATTGCACTTAAGTCCGGGGGCAGTGCTGTCATTCAGCACCCTTCCGCAGGACTTTCCGGCAGTGGAGTCCAGATGGGAGGGTGTGAAGCGGGAGGTGCATTCCCCCTGCATCTTCGGTAAGGATTTGGTCAACATCTCCATTACCGGTAGCGGTACCATTAACGGCAACGGTACTCCGTGGTGGGAGAAGCACAGGAATCATCCGGAGCAGCTTGAGCATCCGCGCCCGACGTTGATCGGTCTCAGCGGTTGCCGGCGGGTTACCATCAAGGATGTGTCGCTGATGAATTCACCGAGCTGGACAGTGAATCCTATCGGCTGCAGCAATGTGACGATTGACAATGTATCCATCCTGAACCCGGCAGACTCGCCGAATACGGATGGAATCAACCCCGAATCCTGCTCGGGTGTTCATATCAGCAACTGTCACATTGATGTGGGCGATGACTGCATCGCGATCAAAGCGGGGAC
The DNA here is from genome assembly GCF_001909045.1 of Paenibacillus sp. P3E. NCBI lineage: Bacteria > Bacillati > Bacillota > Bacilli > Caryophanales > Paenibacillaceae > Paenibacillus > Paenibacillus sp. P3E. Next base: position 7,920 of record NZ_LVWH01000202.1, read on the forward strand.
CGAAGACACACTGGAGCGTATTCCCTGCGAGAACATCACCATCACCAACTGCACGATGGTCCATGGACATGGAGCGGTTGTGCTCGGCAGTGAGATGAGCGGCGACATCCGCAATGTGACAATCAGCAACTGTGTGTTCAAGCAGACCGACCGTGGAATCCGCATGAAATCCAGACGCGGCCGAGGCGGGATTATTGAAGATATCCGTATCAGCAATATTGTGATGGAGGACGTTATTTGCCCTTTTACGCTCAATCTGTATTATTTCTGCGGACCACGCGGCAAGGAGAAATACGTCTGGGACAAAAATCCCTATCCCGTTACCGCTGAAACGCCTTGTTTTCGCCGGATTCATTATGCCAATATTACAGCCAAGAATGTCCATGCTGCTGCGGGATTTCTGTATGGACTTGCGGAGCAGCATGTCTCGGAGATTACATTCACGAATGTGGATATCTCAATGGCGAAGAATGCGGTCCCCGGAGCTCCGGATATGATGACAGGGCTTGAGCCGATGAAGGGCCGGGGCTTTTATCTGGGATATGTACGGGATGTGCAATTCCACCAGGTGACGGTTGAGAATCACGAAGGCCCCGCTTTCTACATTGAGAACGGAGAAGAGGTCGAACTTATGAACTGCCGGTCCAAAAACACCGTCAAACCAGAAAAGCTGATCGAGCGGGTTACAGTTGAGCCGGTCAACAGTTAAGTGAAAAGTATTGATATGAAGCCGTGGCCCGTTTGGGGGCTGCGGTTTTTTTTGCTGCTTAAGTTCGAAGGGGAAAGGTAATAGATAATAGAAGGTTTGCTTTTGCCGGGTTTGTTCGGGAAAACGTTTTGCAATATAGAACGCTTGAGGATATAATTAGTACCAAGTACTAAGATCAGATACTAAACTATGGGGTGATACTTTTGAAGGGTGCCAAAATTACCGCAATCGGAGCTTACGTTCCGGCCCGGAGACTTACGAATAGCGATCTGGAGCAGATCGTGGATACCGATAATGAGTGGATTGTCCAGCGGACCGGAATCCGTGAACGCCGAATTAGCCGTGAGGATGAATACACCAGTGATTTATGTGCAGCCGCTGTGCTGGATCTGATGAAACGTTACGGTAAAAGCGTGCAGGATGTCGATATGATTCTCGTGGCCACAAGCACGCCTGATTTCCCTTTTCCTTCGGTTGCATCCATTCTGCAGAACCGTCTGGGGATTCAGCCTACAGCCGGAGCAATGGACATGAGTGCAGCCTGCGCCGGATTTGTCTATGCGCTGCATACGGCACATGCCTACGTGGCTTCCGGTCTGCACCGCAAGGTGCTGGTTCTTGGGGCGGATGCGTTATCTAAAATTACAGACTATACCGACCGGAGCACCTGTATCCTTTTTGGTGACGGGGCTGGGGCTGTGCTGGTGGAGAGCGATGAACAAATGGATGGCTTCGCCGGGTTCCATCTGGGCAGTGACGGCAGCGGGGCGCATCATGTATACCGCACAGGCCTGTCGCACAGGGTGAATGAGATAGATCTTATAGACACTGGCAAGCTGGTGCAAAATGGCCGTGAAGTGTTCCGCTGGGCGGTACGTACCGTGCCTCAGGGTGTGCAGCAGGTGCTGAACCATGCCGGAATCAGCCTGGACCAGGTGGACTGGTTCATTCCGCACAGCGCCAATTTGCGGATGATTGAACCGATCTGTGAGCGGTTGAATTATCCTTTTGAGCAGGCATTATATAGTCTTGAATATTTCGGGAATACTTCAGCTGCCAGCATTCCGCTTGCCCTGGATCTTGGTATCCGCGAAGGCAAGGTCGTGAACGGCCAGCAGATTCTGCTGTATGGCTTTGGTGCGGGGTTAACGCATGCCGGGCAATTGGTGAAGCTGGCACTGGCCCCCGAGGTCTCACCTCCCACCCCTCTCTAACCGAAAAATGACGCCCAAAACCAGAAAAACAGTGCCTTGAACCCTTACAACAAATAAGGGATTATATTATCGAAAGTGTTTTCGAATAGTGTTGTCTGCTTAAAAAAGTAAAAGTTTCGCCGGAGGGAGGACTGCTGAGAGTACTGTAAGGTTGTTACAGATTGCTAAGATCGCCATGGGTAGCTGACGTTGCTGATGATGATAGTGTGAGGGTGCGGCATAAGTACTTTAGCTGCTTGGATACTTAAGGGCCTTCAAAGGAAAGTGAGTATGCTGGTGAGGCTCACCGTTAATAGAAAGCTGACGTCAAGGGTTCACCAGCTCGCGGCAAGCCTGCTTTCGGGTTAACCGGTCAAACGGCTGCCGCAGGATTCGCGGACGATCAGCGCCGGTTCGACGACAAAGGAACCGCCGTCCGACTGATTGTTGATGAGGTCGAAGAGCATATGTGCCGCGAGTACACCGAGGCGTTCTTTGTTCTGGCGGATGGTGGTCAGTGTGGGGCTGGTGTATTTGCACGCTTCGATGTCATCGCAGCCGATGATGGCCACATCCTCGGGGATCCGCAGCCCCTGTTCCTTCAAGGCCCGGACCGCACCCAGGGCGAGCAGATCGGAGGCGGCGAAGACCGCTTTTGGCAAGCTTCCGGTCTTCAGCAGCTGCTGCATCGCCGCGTAGCCGCTGGATTCGAAGAAGTCGTCCCCATGCACGAACCACTTGCGGTTCAGGGTGAGGCCGAAGCTTTCAATCGCCTTTACGTATCCGGCCTCCCGCTGGTTGGAGATCTGTGAGTCCGCCGTACTTCCGATGAACCCAAGCTCTCTGTGCCCGAGCAGATAGAAGTGCTCCACCACCTTGGAGGCGATCTGGAAATTGTCCGACATCACAAATCCGGACTTTGTGCCTGTCAGCTCCAGGTCTACGCCGATGCAGGGAATGCTGCTCCTATCGAGATCGCGGATCGCCGGCTCCATCTTTTGCCCGGAGATAATGACGCAGCCGTCGACATTAAAATGCAGACAACGGGAGTAATAATCTCCGCTGCTAATGAACTTCTCGTTGGAGAAGAAGATCAGATCGTAGCCCAGCACACCCATCTGCTTCTTGAAGGAATTCAGCACCTCCACAAAAAATGGATGCGTAAATTCAACATTAAGCTCACCGGCAAAAATAACCCCGATCAGGCTGGACTTTTTGGTGGCAAGTGTCTTGGCGGAGTTGGAGGGGGAGTATCCGGTCTGCTCGATAATTTCCATGACCCTCTTTTTTGTTTTTTCGGAAACATCGCTATAATTATTCATGATTTTCGAAACGGTAGAGACGGAGACACCCGCCATTTCAGCGATTTTTTTAATATTCATTTGCATGGAAATCCAACCTCCGCTTATCCGTGCATTCAGTCCAAAAGACTGCTACGCCGCGCTTATTCATGAATTTAAGTCTATTCAACTTACCGTAGCAAGTCAAACGGATATTGTATGAGAAGTGCGCGGACGGGCATGGGTTGCACGAATTAGAGGGTGTTGGCGCAGGTATTTTCGAAACCGATTTCGATTTTACGCGGGAATGAACAATAGGACTTCGGGAGGGAATGAACAGGATGAAGAAAAAGGTATCCGGTCTGCTTGCTGCCATGGTTCTGGCCTCAGGGCTTTTGTCACCGCTGGGCAGCGGCGGGGGCCGCGCAGAAGCTGCCTCCGGTCAGACGGCAGAGAATGATTCAGCTTTGCAGACAAACAGCGTGACGGCAGCGGAGGGGAATCCATCCGGCTACGCTGTATTGAAAGCGTTTACTGATGTGCCGACAGATAGCTGGGCAGCCCGTGGGGTTCAGCGCTGGAGCGGGAATGGAGTTGTCAGCGGCTATGGGGACGGCACGTTCCGGCCCAATGCTCCGGTGACGAAAGCGGAATTTGCCGTGATGATTAACCGCATCTTTAACTACACCGTGGAAGCTGCCACCCTCCCTGCTGATGTACCTGCATCTGCATGGTACAGGAGCGATATTGCCAAGGGCATCGCGGCAGGCTATTTAAGCACGGGCAAGGACAATCATCTGACACCCGCAGCTCCGTTAACGCGTGCCGAGGCGGCCGTGGCTTTGCAGAAGATTTTCAAGCTGGAAGCGGGAGGGCAAACGGCTTACACCGATTTGACCGGAGTGGACAGCGAGGTAGGGGAAGCAGCGGCGGCACTTGCGGCCGCGGGATATATTAAGGGCTATCCGGGCAGCTTGTTCAAGCCGGAGGGGAGAATATCCCGTGCGGAGCTCGCAGTCCTTGCAGATCGGATGGTGCCGGGGCTGCTGCGCTCGAAAGGGGAAGCCACACTTGGAAAGGTGCAAGGAAATGTGGTGCTGAACCAAGCCGGGATTACACTAAAAGACACCGTGATTGAGGGGAATCTCTACCTCACGGAGGGAATTGGTGAAGGGAATGCCCTGCTTGAAAGGGTAAAAGTGACGGGCACAACCTTTATCCGCGGCGGCGGTGAGCACAGCGTGGGTCTCCAGAACAGTGAGATAGGCAGAGTGCAGGCTGCCAAGCCTGATGGAAAAATCCGCATTTATGCCAGTGGCACCACCTCGGTTGGAACGGTGCAGCTGAACTCGGGAGCTACGCTTGAGGAGAATGGACTAACAGGAGCGGGATTCACGGATGTGGAAATCTTAAACAGTGTTAAGGCAGCAGCGTTAAAAGGCAGCTTCTCTGCTGTCTCCACAGCAGGATCAGTTAATGGCGGCCTTAGACTGATGCTCTCCGGCAAGGTAAGCAAGCTAACCCTGGGCAGTCCGAGCCAGGTTATGCTGGCAGATGATGCCCGGGTCGCAGAGCTGCTGCTTGCCACGACTGCCAAGGGCACTTCCCTTCAGGGCAGCGGCACCTTCGGCGCTGTCCTGAACAACGCTGAAGGCGTCACCGCCGGCGGCGTTCCGCTGAAGCAGGGCAGCAGCGGTGCAGTCACCGTAACGCCAGCCGCGACCCAGGTGCCGGCCGGCTCATCCGGCACGGTCACGCCAACCGCAACGGCTACACCGACCGCAACGGCTAAGCCGACCGCGACAGCCACACCAACGGCTAAGCCAACTCCAACTCCTGCGGCCGATCCTTGGACGCTGGTGTGGAATGACGAGTTCAACGACAATACCATAGACCCGGCGAAGTGGACCTATGACCTCGGGGACGGCACGGCAGTCGGCAATCCGGGCTGGGGCAACAATGAGTTGGAATGGTACACCAATGAAGCGAAAAATGTGAAGGAAGCGGACGGAAAGCTGATCATTACCGCCCGTAAAGAAGCACAGGGAGGCAAGGAATACACCTCCTCCCGGATCAAAACGAAGAATTTGTTCAGCAAGAAATACGGTAAATTCGAAATCCGGGCTAAAGCGCCTGTAGGCAAAGGCTACTGGCCGGCGATCTGGATGCTGCCGGCGAACTATGTCTACGGTTCATGGGCGGCCTCCGGAGAAATCGATATTATGGAAAGCTGGGGCAGCCGTCCAGGCACGGTTGCGGGTACGATCCATTACGGTGCCCAGTGGCCTGACAATGTATATTCAGGCAAGGAATATGTATTGCCGGGCAACTCAACGATAGAGCAGTTCCACACCTATTCCATGGAATGGGAGCCGGGGGAAATCCGCTGGTATGTGGACGGCGTACTGTATTCCACCAAAAATGACTGGTATAGCCTAAGTAACGGCCAGCCGGCGAACAACGCTTATCCGGCACCGTTCAACCAGGAGTTTCATCTGCTGATGAACCTGGCGGTGGGTGGGAATTTCGACGGCAACCCTACAGCGGAGACGGTATTTCCGCAGACCATGGAAATCGATTACGTCAGAGTCTACGAGTTGACAGGCCGCCCTTACCGCGAGCCGGTACCCGTTACGATTGCGAAGGAGCCGTATCTTGAAGGTTCTCTGCCGCCGCTTGCAGATGGCAACCTGATTCATAACAACGGCTTCACCGAGCAGACGGGGGGCGATGCCGGAATGGGCATCCCGAATACCGCCCATTGGGTGCTGTATAAGGAAGCCGGAGCGGAAGCGGCGGTATCGCTTGATCCGATTGGCGGGAAGAATTACCTTAAGGTGAATATAACCAGCCCTGGGGGCAATTCATATTCCATTCAGCCACAGGCCATAGTGTCGCTGGCCAAGGGAAGAACCTACAAGCTCAGCTTCGACGCGAAGACGGATACTTCGCGGAATATCAGCGTCCGGCTGACGGGCGGGCAGTCCCGTGGTTATCAGGCCTATTCACCGTCACTTAAGGCCGAGCTGACTTCATCGCTGAAGCATTTCGAAACCATGTTCCAGATGAAGGAGAACTCCGACATTGCCGCCCGGGTAGAATTCAACTTGGGTACAAATGCTTCTCCGGTATGGTTCGGCAACGCGCGTCTCGAAGAGATCGACAGTATTCCATTCGATCATGACCGGGCGAAAACGCCGCTGGGCAGCGGCAACCATCTGTACAACGGCACCTTTGATCTGGGCGAGCCGAACCGGCTCAGCTACTGGCATGCCGAAGCCTCCGGAGGAGCAGCGGTCAGCCCGAAGGTGGACGATGCAGGCCGCTTAAACCTGCAGATCAGCGGTTCTGGCAGTGGGGACTCCGATGTCCGTCTGTTGCAGAAAGGGATATTCCTGGTGCAGGATCAGGATTATAAGCTTACCTTTGACGCGGATGTGCCTTCCCCGCGTACTGCAGTAATTGAGCTGCAGGGCAGAGATGGCACGGTCTACGCTTCTAAGACAATCCCTCTGAAGAAGGGAGCCCAGCAGGTGGAGGCTGTATTCCCTGATCTCGCGGGAGCAACCGATACGCTGGGACAATTTGTACTCCATCTTGGTGGAGCCGCGGGCACCATCCAGCTGGATAACTTCCTGCTGGTGCGGACCAGCTTCTACTATGATCCTTCGCTGGTTTATTACCCGCTGATGAACGGGGATTTCAGCTTTGGCTTTAACAGCTGGGAGCGGCTGCTGACGGAGCAGGGCGGAGCAAGCACCGCTGCGGTTACGAAAGGGGCAGCCACATTTCAGATTACCAATACCGGAAGCCAGCCCTATTCGGTAATGCTGTTCCAGAATGGGCTGAAGGTTACCAGCGGTCAGGATTACGTCCTTGAATTCGATGCAAGTTCAAGTGTTGCCCGGCAAATTAGTATCAGAGCGGAGAATGCTTCGATTCAGCCTTCTTTTGCCCAGATCGTGAAGATTACACCGGATACCGCTCACTACAGATTCGAATTCCGCCAAGGGATCAACGACACCCTGTCGCTGAAATTCCTGCTGGGCAAGGTGGATGGTGTGAGTGTTGCACAGGCGCATGAGATTATGATCGACAATGTGAAATTGGAGATCAAGAATGCGCCGGCCAAGCCGCAGGAGCTGCTCGGTGACAGTACGAATAATCGGGTATCCCAGCCGGTAGAACTGACTTTCACTGAGAATGCAGCCTGGCGGAGCAGCATCAAGACGGTGAAGGTGAACGGCACTGCGCTTGCGGTGGGGCAGTACACCGTAGAAGCAGGCAAAATTACGATAGCCGCAGCTGCTTTCCCGGCTGAAGGCAGCTATATCATTTCGGTGGAGGCTGAAGGCTATGTCAGTGCTGCCGTATCCCAGACTATTCTGGCGAATGACAACAATCTGGTCGTGAACGGTTCATTTGCCAGCGGTAAAAGCGGATGGTCTACCTGGTCGGGAGAAGGCGGGGTATCTTCGTTTAACGTCAATGAGGGTGTTGCGGAGATAGGGATTTCTGTTGCCGGAACGGCCGCCTGGCATACGCAGTTTTTCCAGGAGGGCATTCCGCTTCAGGCCGGCAAGACCTATGAGCTGAGCTTCAAAGCCAAGTCGACCGTTCCCAGACAGATTATCGTGGAGTACAGCGGCACCTCTGCTGCAGCGTCGCAGGCGAAGTTCGAGGTTACCGCGACCTGGGCGACCTACAGCGCACAATTTACCGTAGATAACAATAGTCCGCTGAAGCTGAATTACCTGATCGGTGCGGCCATGGGCGACAACAAGACGGCGAATAGCACGCCGCATACGCTCTCCTTTGACGACATCAGGGTTACAGAAGTGGAAGGCGGGGGTGGTGCTCCTGTGGAACCGGCCAGCGGTACGCTGGATAATGGAGTCTTCGATGCGGCAAAAGGCCTCACCGGATGGACGCAATACTTCGATGGCACTGGATCTGCTGCTGCGGTGAACGGAGAACTGTCTGTCGCGCTGACGGGTACGGGAACAGCCAATTACAGTGCACAGGTGGATTATGCCAATTTGAAGCTGGTGCAGGGCAAGACGTATACGCTGAGTTTTGAAGCCCGCTCCGATGTGGACCGTTTGATTGAAGTTGCTGTGGAGCATAAGGGCGGGGATTTCACGAAATATTTACCGGCAAAAGCTGTCGCATTGACGGGCAGCATGAGCACTTACAGCTACACTTTCACCATGGCGGGCGGCACGGATGCCGGAGCGCATCTGGTCTTCCTCATGGGTCTGATAGCAGGCAACAGTGACAGCACCAACAGCGCGATACAGGCAGGCCATCATATTTTCATTGATAATGTAAGGTTGGCAGAGGCTCCGTAAGGGGCATAAGTATTCTATTTAAACGTCAAACAGCCGAAGTCCTGTGATTCAGGATCTCGGCTGTTTTTTACGTGGAGATGAGGGGAATGATGCAGAATGCCCTAAGATTCTTTAGGAATCAGTTCGAAAATTTTGCCGGTTTCCAGTGCTTCAATCAGCTTCAGCAGCCAGCGGTAGTATTTAATCGCTTCTTCAATTTTGACTAGGCATCTATGGCGGAGCCGAGCAGATCCACACCATGGTCCGCAAAGGCCTGAAGGAGGACATGCCGGCAGTCTATCGGTTCTTGGATCAGTTCCAATGGACAGCTGAGGATATGGCACAGGTAATGGTGGATATCCAGGGAGGCATGTCACCCGAGGACGCGGCGAAGGTCTGGGTTTCGGAGCATGAGAATCAAGTAAACAGCTGGATAGCCGGCATCGAATAACTGTTCTTTTGAATCTGCGGAATTTTGCAGCAGCTAAAAATGTATGCTATGATGTATGGAACATAAGGCTACAAATTTGTAACTTGTACGCTAAAATTCTGTTCCATTCATATTACATGCACTAATCAGATTCATTTATTAGACACCCCGTAAGGGGTGTTTTTCTTGAAATACAAGAATTTATATGATTCGCGCTGGTCCAAGGATGCAAGAAAGGAGGCCGCTCCATGACGGAGACCATTAATGCCTGGATCGATTGGCTGCTGCAATCACTCGGACTCAGCGGACCGTATATCCTGTTCGTCACCATTCCACTAGCCATATTGCAGAGTCTGTTCGGATTTTTCCCCCTGGCGATCCTTATTGTCCTTCATGTGTCTGTATTTAATGTAATCGGAGGAATGGTCATCAGTTGGCTGGCCTGCAATTTGGGGGCAATCCTCACCTACTTCCTCTTTCGGCGGTTTCTCTTCAACTGGTTCGACCGGAAATGGCGCTCCAAGCTGAAGCGGTATGACAAGTGGCAGCGCTACCTGGACCGCTATGGTATTTGGACACTGGTGCTGCTGCGGACGGTCCCGGTCGTACCCAGCAATATTATTAACTTCATGTCGGCCGTGTCGCCGATTAAGGTACCGGCTTTTATCTGGGGGACGGTTCTTGGCAATCTTTCTTATATCTGGCTGTTCGGAACGATCAGTTCAACACTTGTTGTACCAAGAGAGGAATGGAACAGGTTCTTGACCTGGTATGGGGTATTTGTCGTTGTTCTTATTGCTATCTTTATCCGCCGCCACTGGGGACATCTGCAGGAGGATAGGCGGAGCCGGATGGAATAGCGATTGTGGCAAAATAATGAGGAATGTTTCTTACGGGAATGTACCCGGGGAACATTCTTCTTTTTTTTACCGTTCCCGAATAGCCTATAGTAACCGGAGGCAGCTTGACCTCCGGGAAGGCGGGGAGGGACAGAGGGTATGGGCAGAATTAAAAAATGGGGGAGCCGAAGCGCAAGAGTCCCGGGTTTGCGGCGGCTGCGGCTACCCAAGCTCAGCTGGGACGGCATTCCGAGAGCCGCGGGACGGAGCCCGGCGTTCAAGGCCAGGCCAACGAAGGATGGCATCCCAAGATTTGCAGGTGCAAGTCCGGCATTCCGGGCCAAGCCCTCCAAAGCGGGCGGCCGGCAATCCGTTCAAGGGGGACGGTATGGAAAGCCGAAGCGCAGAATTCTTCTCCGTCTGCCGGGCCGGATGGAGAGGGGGAACATGGCCTCTGTGTCCAAGGGACCGAGTCAGAAACCGCGTAATCGGGGCAGATTCTGGATTATTTTCAGTCTGGTGCTTATTCTGTCGGTCATGCAGAGCCTGCGTTATGTGGAAAAGAATTTACGGCCGCCTATTCTTCATTTGGCGCAAATCCGTGTGAAGCAGATTGCCACGGAATCGATTAATAAGGCGATCACCTCTCAAGTGGCCGACAAGGGAAACGCCGAAGCACTGATTGACTGGAAAACGGACAAGAACGGTAAAATATCAGGCTTTATGCTTAATTATAAGGAGCATATGCGCATTACCTCACAGGCGGCAGAGGTGATACAATCCACGTTGAAGGAGCTGCACAATCAGACAGAGCATATTCCGCTAGGCCAGGCATTGGGAAGCTCGCTGATTGCCTCCTACGGTCCGAATGTGCCGGTCAAGATTGAACCGCAAGGTGCGGTGAAGGTGGAGCTGAACACCCGGCAGCAGGATGCCGGAATCAATATGATTCTGGTCGAAGTCTATATTCATATCGTCACAGAAGTGGCAGTCATTATCCCGTTCGATGTAGAACCGCAGGTTGTGGATACGGAAATTCCCGTTTCCTATCTGATGGTGGTGGGCGATGTCCCGATGTACTACTACGATAACCAGGGTCAGCCTGTCGGAGAGAATGGCAGCAACGCGCCTGGAATTGCCATCCCCGCTCCTCCCACAGGCGGGAGACACACAGGGCCATCGGTTCCAAGCGGAGGCAACGCGGGAAATAACAGTTCCACAGGCGGAATGGACGATTCTAAGAATTCCGGTACACCGAATACCAATCCTGCGGGAGACGAGACAGGCAGCAGCTCCGGTATGGACAGTCCATGAAATCACTCCGGATTCGTTCCGCCTGAAAGTTTATCTTAAATGTGAGGGATATACCAGATATTTGGCTCATACACTGTAGGCAGCATCATTTTTACCTAAATGGAGAGTGAGCCCTGATGTCATATGAATCTGATTATTCTGCCAGCATAGAACGTCTGGCGGGCAGATATAGGTACTTGGAGCAGGAAGGACTGCTTCCACTACCGGTGAAAGACGGCGTAACTCTGGTGGTCCTGCTGCGTCATGCCGGGTGGGCTGCGGAATGCCTGAATCTTCTTCATCAGCATTCCGGTGCATCCGTTACGCTGATTGGTGTTGCCATGAATCGGGATTTCCCGCTGCCGCCCTTAGCGGAGGCTTTTCCGGGGGTGACCTGTATTCCCTATGAATCCGGAAATGATGGGGTGAACGAAGCCCTGGCTTATGCCGGGACCCCTTATGTCGCACTAATTGAAGATACGGTGATGGTGTCTCCGGGCTGGATTGGCCACCTGCTGTGGCCTTCAATCGATGTTCCGGCTGTCCAGGTCATTGCGCCCCGCTCCTCTACAGAACTTGGGGAGGGGAGGGAGCAGCTGCATTTTGGCACCGATCTGGAATTGTCCGCTTATGTCAGCCATAGCCTGGGACGGCAGCAGGGCGGCTGGCATGAGGTGGAAGTGTTGGGCGGCTCCTGTCTGATCTTCACGCGGGAACTGCTGCTGCGGGTCGGCGGGTTCGATCCGGGGCTTGTCCGGCGGCAGCTGATGGTAGCCGACTGGTGCCTCCGGGCCCGGCAGCTGGGAATTCGGCTTGCGCTGAGTGATGCCGTATATGTTCATTCGCTTCATCCGCTAGAAGCGGATCACGAGGGCAAGCAGGAAGGGGAGCAGGCTTACCTGGCCAAATGGGGACTGGATGCCAGTGCAGTGAAGATGGATACAGATGCGGGTATTCTTCCGGTGCCTGCGGATGTATCCATTTTGCTGCCAAGGCCCGGGATACCGCTTGGAAGATCGGCGGTTGCCCCGGTTCCGCTCGTCACAGCAGTCGTCTTTTCCGATGAAATACTTACCTCCGGGCAGTCTCTTCGATCCCTGCAGTGGCTGCAAGAGCAGCAGAGCTACGGCAATATCCGCTGGGTTTGGGTCAGGGACATCCGCAGTGAAGCTCTCCCGGAAATTGCTGTGCGGGAGCAGGATGCCGTCATAGCCGTTCAAGGCGAGAAATCCTGGCTTCATGCGCTGGAGAACGTCTCCGCCTTATACGGGAGCGAGATTGTAGTGTATCTCTCTGCTTCCGCTGATTATGACACGCATTATGTGGAGCGGATTGCCGGGGCTGTCCGGCATGGTTCAGCCGACCTCGTGGTCAGCCGGACGGGTTCGGCAATGGAGGAGACTGCAACTGATCATGGATGGCCTGGTCCGACCGCGAAGAAGCTTCCACTGGAACGGATTGCGCACAGGAGTGGAATAGTCCCGGGCCGCATCACCAGGGGGGAGCCCCCTTACAGTCTTCTGCTTGCGCCCGGGCCTTCCCTGGCTATAGGGTATATAGGCGGTCCGCCTGAGCTCAATGCCAGCAACATGCAGGCAGGCGGGGAGGTATGCTTATGAACTATTTGATTCTCAGCCGCGTCTCCTGGGAAGAGTATCCATATAAAAGACTGCTGGATCTTTTGCCGGAGCGGGCAGACATCTGCTTTGCCGGAGGGATGACGCCTGAGCAGCAAGCCTGTAGCGGAATCCGGCCGGTGGCCCTGACGGAGTTGAATACTTGGGATGGCGGGAGTTTTACACTGCTTGTCTCTTCCCCCTACTGGCTGCCCGATGTGCTGGCCCTGCAGCCGGCCTACACAGTGGCTCTGCTGGAGCCGTGTCCCGAAGGCGAGAACGAGATCATGTGGGAAAAATACAGCGCATTGCTTGCCGCCCGAGCAGACCTGGTAGGCACGGTCTCGGAACGGTTATACCTGGAGCAAAATCTGTGCAGACCGAGGGTGGTCTATCTCAGCGGAGATTATCCGTTGTCTTGCGGGCTGCTCCGGCGGGGAGAACGGCTGTTTTTTCTGTCTGACTATGAGGAGGTTTGGACACGTGCACTTACCGGATTGTGGCAGCCGGCCTGCTCCGGGGCAGGGGACTGGCTTGTCATTCAGCGCCGCCTAAGAGCAGACTTCTACGTGTCCATGTGCGGGAAGATGCCTCATCAGCCTACGGTGCATTATTTGGCCGCCACCTATTTATATTTGTTGGGAGATGAAGCCGCCGAGCGGTATTTGGCGAAATCTTTTGAACTGATGCTGCTGCATGACTATACCGATTGCCTTCACTCGCACTACCGTTTCTTCTCGGCCATTGAGGCCAAGAAGGGCAATCTGGCGCTGGCGGTTGCCCAGTACGAAATCACTGCGTTTACCGAGGAGGAAAGAAGTACAGCTGTACAGATGAGAAGGTGGCTGGACAGTGGAGACTCCGGACTGCTTCAGGCGGAACTTTACCGCGTGAATGAGGACGTCGCGGAGGCGATCCGCGTTCTGGAGAACTTGCCCTGCCCTGAGGCGCAGCCGCTGCTGCTGCAGAATTACATCGCCTCCTTCCAGTGGGAAAAAGCACTGCAGCTTCAGCGTCTAGCGGCGCTCAGCAGCAGCGAGGCCGGAGTCATCCCGCTGCCTGGCGGTGCAGTGCTCCAGGGTGGCGGGATGCCGCCCGCAAGCACAGTGCTGCTGGCAGGGACCGAAATTCCCTCCTATGGCGGCGTTCAATTGCCAGTCATTGAAGGTACGATGCATCTGCTGCATGGCAGAAGACATGCGGCGATCCGCAGCTTTCTGCGGGTGGCAGGTGCAGGCGGCGAGGCGCGGACATTATTCGCCGAGATGGCCGACCTGGAGGAAGCAGTAGGACGATTGAAGGGGGGAGCCGATGATGAGCAAGGATAAGCCGCTGCGCAAAACCTCCGGAAATCGTCTTACCGCCATGATGCAGGTAAGGAATGAGAGCGGACGTTATTTGGAACAAGTGCTTGAGGAACTGAGCGGTTTTGTGGACGATATTGTCATTGTTGATGACGCCAGCACGGATGACACGGCACGGTTGTGCCATTCTTTTGCCAAGGTGACAAAGCTGGTGACACTGGAGGGCCCGCTGTTCCACCGGGAATGGGAGCTGCGGCAGACGCTCTGGGAACTGGCGGTGTCCACGGACCCCGACTGGCTACTGTCCGTGGATGCCGATGAATTCTATGAAGAAGAGGCCAAACGGGAAATGCGCCGCCTGATTGATCAGGATGCGTACGATTCCGTGGCGTTCCGGCTGTATGACTTCTGGGGCGGTACGACGCATTACCGTGAAGATGAGCACTGGAACATTCATACCAAGCATACCCGGACGCTGGTCCGGTATCTGCCGCAATTTTATTATTTTACACCGCAAATGAATCATCATGTCCCCCGCCTGCCGCTGTCTTACGCCGTTCTGCCCGCTTTCTTCGCAGAGCTGCGCGTGAAGCACTATGGCTGGGCGCTGCCGCCTGAAGCCCTCCGGCAAAAATATGAACGCTACATGGAGCTGGACCCCGAGGGGAAATGGGGTAGCCTGGAGCAGTACCGCTCCATTTTGGACGACAACCCCAATCTGGTGGAATGGCAGGAGAGGCGGGAGCATGAAAGACCGGAATAGGTGCAGCAGCGAATAAGTTGCTGGAAGCAGCGGATTGGCGATTGCTATTGCAGATAATGCAGTGGAAACATTTCACTTCATCATAATCCGTCGCGGAGAGCTGATCTGACGAGCAGCAGCCAGGGAATGCTTCCCCGGGGATTCTTACCGGGAAAGGCTTCTGCCGCCAGCAGCAGCTTATGATAGCTGAGGCCCAAGGCTGCTGCTGCGCTTCCCGATTGCTGCAGCGCCTTCCCTGCAGCCGGATCAAGCTGCGGCACTCTCCCGCAGGAATCGGCTACAGCTGCATAGAGCAGCCATTCCGCTGAACAGAGTATGCCGCCGTATTGCTGCGCATGACTGCTGTATATAGAGCACCACTGCTCCCTGAAGGGAGCAGGTGCCTGCAGCAGTCCGCGCAGCAGCGGCTGAGGCAGGCGGCACCACTGGAACAGAGAGGGAGACGTGTTCCTGTATAGCGTCAGCAGACTGCCCCAGGCTCCGGCCTGAAGCAGCAGCTGTGCAGCGTAGGACAGGCCGGGAAAAGATATCGGCTGGATCGCCGCTGCACCGGCCGGATGATCCGCATGGCCCGGCAGTTTCGCTGCCGGATCACCGGAGGGATCCGTATGGCTCTGCTGCGGCCATGCCGGATCGCCGCCACCGGATTCCAGTCCTATCCGGTGGTGTACCGCCGCGAGGCCTGGCCTGAGAGGGGCCAAGCGCGCGAGCCACTTCCCTGCAGCGGCGACGTCGCCGGTGCGGCAGGCCCAGGCCCACAGATAGCCGTGTACCCACGGCTGCTCCGGGCCTGCCCGCAGCAGCCGCTCCAGCGGAGCCGCAGCAGCTGCATCCAGTATCTGCGTGTGCCGGAACAGTTCCGGCAGCACACGCAGGATGGCTTGCACCGAAGCCGGCAGCTGAGGTGCAGCAGCCAACACCTGCAGCCATTCCCAGGCATGGGCATTCAGTGCTGCAGGGATGCATCTGCCCAGCAGTTCTGAAGGCATGGCCTGAAGGGTCTGCCGGGTCAAGGCAGTCAGGTGCTGTTCCTCTCCTGCCAGCAGGCAGAGGGGAACAAGCTCTGCCCAAGCAGCAGCGCAGCCGGCATCATAGCCTATCGCCTGCTCCCAGCAATCTGCCGCTTCCTCATAGCGGAGCAGCCGCTCACAGACCTGGCCCATCACCACGCAGGTCCGGCTGGTCCCGCTGCCGGAGGAGGAGGGATATTTCTGCGCGGTGTCTCCGCTTTGCAGTGCTATTTTCAACAGATGGTAAGGCTTCTGTAATTCTCCTTCTTCCAGGAGCAGAACAGCATAACTCTCCAGCAGATCCGTGAAATCAGGAAATAGGCGGAGACCGGCTTCATAGGCGGCTTTGGCCTCTTTAGTGCGTCCGCAGGCCTGCAGGGCATAAGCCGTTTTCATATAAATATCGGCAAGATAGCCGGAGCCTGCAGGGGCTGTCTTCAGCAAAGGAAGCAGAAGTCCGGCGGCAGTCTCATACGCTCCTTGCTGGTAATGTTCAGTCCCTAGGGCGTACTGAAGGGGAATGCTCTCCGGATCATGCTGCAGTGCGGTTTGGATCAATTCGAGATTACGGGCAGTTTTGTTCTTTGCGCGCAGCTCCTCATCCAGATAGCCGTAATGCCGGACAGGCAGCGCTGCTGCGTAGGCGATCTTTCCGTCCGGCAGCGCCCAGATACTGCTTGCAGCTTCTTCATGGATACTCCCCTGGAAGACAATGCGTTCATCGTTGCGGAACAGCCGGCAGACATTGTCCGTGACATAGTCCCCGCTATCCGCTTCTCCTACATAATGGATAAAAGGCAGGAAATAGCCGTCTACCTGCTCTGCGCTGAGCAATTCGTTCAGAACATCGGCCCGCCAGCCGCCAGCCGCCTCGTCGGCGTCAAGCACTAGAACCCAGGAACAGGAGGACTGCCGCAGTGTCCGGTTCCGGGCTTTGGCGAAATCCCCCTCCCAGGGAATTTCAATCACCTGTGCTCCGAAGCTCAGGGCCATCTCCATGCTGTTGTCGGAAGAACCCGTGTCGGCAATGATGATCTCCGACACCAATCCTGCAACCGAAGCCAGGCAGCGTTCCAGATGCTGAGCTTCATTCTTGACGATCATACACAGGGATACATCCGGGATAGACATCTTCACACCTGCCCTCTCTAGTCTGTTACCCGTGGAAGCGGGAGCAATAGACGCGCTCTGCCAGCAGCGGGATGCATGGGTGCCGAAGGGGCGACCGAGGCCAGCGCACAGTCAGCCAGCAGAATCCAGGTCCGGCTGCGCTGATATACCGGGTGTGCGGTCATGCCGGCGCTGCCAGCGGCAATATCCGAAGACAGACCCAGCAGGCCGGCCAGATCTTCACCGTTTAAGCTTCCGGCAGAAGCGGCAAGGTTATCTTGCAGCGACTTGACGCAGAAGCTGCTGTCATTCGCGGCCCCAGGGTCCATTTGCCCAAGCGCACTCTTTTCCAGCTGCGCCGCGGCCGCTTCGAAGCAGCCTTCATTCAGCAGCAGAACGGCCAGCTTCCGGTGCTCCGCTGCAACTCCGGGAACATGCAGATCCAGCCAACCGTTCAGCTCGTTCTCCCGGCCCGCGCATTTCAGCGTGCGCACCAGCCGTGCAACCAGCGGCCAAGGCGCTGGATGAAGCTGGGCGGCTCGGGTATAGCAGGCAGCCGCTTCGCAGTCTTCGCCAATCTCCTGGCAGAGCTGCCCCAGCACAGCCAGCGTAACATACGTCCCGCAGCCGGATTCCGTGTGATAGCCCGGCGGCGAAACGCCGATATCCAGCGCCTGCCGCAGCGCGGCTCTGGCTTCCATATAAGCGGCCGACTGCAGCAGCAGTATGCCTTTTAGGTGATGAAGGTCCGGGTAGTCGGGAAATAACAGAATCCCCCGCTCACAGGCTGCAAGCGCCTCCTGCACATGGCCTTTGACAGCCAGGCAGCGGATTTCGTACTTATACAGGAGATGGACATAGCTTGTATCCGGCTCCACCTGTTCAAGCGAAGTACGGATATGCTCAAGTGCAGGGTCATACTCCCCGAGCCGCATATATTCGACAGCCATATTAAAATGATGAAAAGCGTCTCCCGGATTCAGCTTCAGCTGCTCCTTCAGCAGCTCGACATTGCGGCGGATCTTATCCTTTTTGGCCACTACGCCATTGGCATAGCCGTAATGATGAATCACCACAGTGCTCAAATGCATGGAGGCGGCAGGGGTTTCCTTTACGATAACCGAGGCGATTTGTTCATGAATGATCCCGCTGAAGCGGTAACTCGGGCGGTTGCGGAACATCCGCAATATCGGATTCACGGTAATCGTCTGTGAGGAGCGGGCCGTTCCTGAGTGATTATGAATTCGCAGAAAAAACGCTTCATACTCCATATGCTCCGCGCACAGCAACAGCTCGCCCCTGCTGCCTTGATCCAGCTCCTCGTCCGCATCCAGTATAAGAATCCACTGTCCCTGAGCCTGATTCAGGCCGGCGTTGCGGGCAGCGGCAAAATCACCGCTCCAGGGAAAGGCCACGACCTTCGCCCCGAAGCTTCGGGCAATTTGAACAGTGGAGTCTGTTGATCCGGTGTCAACCACTACGATTTCGTCAGCCACACCACGTACGCTTGCCAGGCACTGTGCCAGATTATCCGCCTCATTCTTGACGATCATACAAAGGGAAATGCGGTGTTTTGGTGTGCTCATCTTGCGGCTCCTCCCTGAATGTTCTGATTAGCACTCCACTGTGTATGCCAGGCAGTACGGTTCAGCACGGCGATAGCCTGATGGATCGCAGCGATGTCCTCTTGCAAAGGTCCCTGCGTATATATCTCCGGGAAACTGGCTTCAGCTCCTTCGAGCTCCTGCTTGGCCAGATGAAGGTAGCTCAGCGACAGCCCAATGCGGGAAGGGTTATCCGCTGGTGCTGTGTCAAGCATGTGCCGGAACCACTCGGCAGCCTCCCCATAATGGCCTTGGTCAAAGAGCATCTCCGCGAGATAAAAAGAACCCTTCCCTCCCGTTTGACCGCCGGCCGCCAGGGTAATCAAAAGCTCCCCTGCGGCCTCCAGCTGGCCCGCCTGATACAGAGCCCCGGCAAGTTCGGCCCGGTGTTCTGGAAACAGCCCGGCCAGTTCGGCAGCCAGCCCGAAGCTGCGCAGTTTAACCGCCTGCCGGATCAGCTCCGTGACCACTAGGGAATGTTCACCGGCATTGTCTGGCGCAACCGGAGCTGAAGCTTGGCGCGCCAACTTTTCACCGATAAGTAATAGCCCGGACCGCAAGGGCTCCGGCGCATCCAGAAATCCGTATGATTCGGTCTGTTGTCTGTCTTCCTGCCACCGGCAGATGGCATGAATAATCCATAACTGCCTCGTGATATCTCTGTCTCTGTCTGTTTCCTGCTTCAACAGAGGAAGAGCCTCCCGCAGAGCAGTCCCTGCTTCCTGCAGCTGTCCGGTAATCATCCATGCGGAGATTATAGCAGGCAGTGTCTCCCATTCCAGCGGAAAACCCGCCCGCGGCAATCCGGCAATAGCCTCATAAGCATGGACAGATTCCAGGGCGCGGATTACCGCGCTTCTCCCGGCAGGCTGCTCTGTACCCGCAAGCTGGATCAACAGCGTGGAAATCTCCGGATCCGGCACATTCAGGCGCTGGAAGGCTGAAGCTATTCCCTGAAGTGCTGGACCATATATTGAATGATGCTGAAGGGCACGGTGAAACCACCGGGCCGCATCCTCCGTGTGTCCAAGCTGAAGAGAGTTCTCTCCCAGACGGGTCAGTGGGCGGAAGCTGTTCATGCCTTTCTCAGAAACATATTTCCCGCTGAGGGCAGCTTCTTGACTTAGTGCAGCTTCCGAACCCGCCGCTGCGCGCTCATAGGACTGGCAAGCACGTTCGATCAGTCCCTGGCTCTCCCAGGATTGCCCCTGGATGAAATGCAAATCCGGGTAATCCCTATAGCGCTGCAGTTCCCGTGCGAGCAGGGCATCAATCCCCTTCGTATTATTCATGGCCAGATAGATTTTACCTAAATCGCGGATCATCGAAGGACGGTAAGACACCTGAAGCGGAGCTTGATGGATGGTATGGCTTAGCAGCTCTGCCGCCTCCTCCAGCTGTCCGTTCTGACAGCAGGTAACCGCCAGATTATAGCTGTAAAAAGGATTGTCCGGCTCTTTCCCCAGCGCAAGGCGCAGCAATTGCTCGTTGCGGCTGACTTTATTCCTCTGGGCCATGAGGCCCGGTAAATATCCCAGGTGAGTGATTTCGATATTGCTGCTGTGAATGACGGAAGCACCGTGCTTGCCGATAATAGAGGCGTCTAACCCTTCATGGATGATTCCGTCAAAGCTGAACCCTTTTCCATTGCGGAACAGACGGATTATGCTGTGCGTCAGCCGCTCCTCAGGAGAGCTTCCCAACCAATTTTCTATATTAACCGTATAAGCCAGGGCTGAAGTGTTCTGGAGCATATCGGTAATTTCTCCGAGCGGTGTCTTCAATATTTCATCGGCATCCAAGACGAGGATCCAATCCGTTTGCGCATGGGACAGCCCGGTGTTGCGCGCTTCCGAGAAATTATGGTTCCAATTCATTCGGTATACCTTGGCTCCGTATCCTTCAGCGATGCTCAAGGAATCATCGGTTGAACCCGTATCTACAATTACAATTTCATCCGCAGCACCGGACAGGCTGTCCAGGCATTGGGGGAGAAGAGCTGCTTCATTGCGAATGATGAGATGTACACCTAGGGTGGGCTTTTTCACGGGTGTTCCTCCTTGGAGAGTCAGTTTCCCCACAGTTCTGTGATGCACGATGGGAGTGTTGTCCGGTAAAGGCGGGCAGAACAAAGAGTACATGGGCTACCCATGCACTCTTTGTCATTACATACTATGACCGATAGATAACTTACGTTCCCTGAGCATCGAAGATGACATTGAGCGTAGATGCTGAACCCGGTGTTGACGATTGATAGGACAGCCGGGTGTACTTGAGGAACCGGGATGGAACAAGGACATCCACAGATCCGGCAGGAAGCGGATTATTACCGGTTGTGTCGACAAAATAATTGGTTCCGTCCGCACTTATCTCCACCTGCGTATTTACAGGATTAGCGCCGGTATTCACGATGAAATAAGAATAAGTGCCCAGCACGCTTGTCGTGTTCGCAGGCAGAGGCGTAAGCGCATCGGCTGTTGTGATGCCGGTAGTTGCCTGTTCAATGAAGCTGCGCTGTGAAATCGAGGTTACGCTGCTGAGTGTACCGGCGGTAATCGTAGCCCCGAGCACGCTGGTGATCGTACCATCCAGCAGGTTGGTGACCGTACCCGCCGACGACAACGTACCGGCAGTAATCGTAGCCCCGAGCACGCTGGTAATCGTACCATTTAAGAGGTTGGTGACCGTACCCGCCGATGATAGTGTACCGGCGGTAATGGTAGCCCCAAGCACGCTAGTGATCGTACCGTTTAAGAGATTGGTGACCGTACCCGCCGATGACAACGTACCGGCAGTAATCGTAGCCCCGAGCACGCTGGTAATTGTACCATCTAGCAGGTTGGTTACAGTACCTGCTGATGATAATGTACCAGCAGTAATCGTAGCCCCGAGCACGCTGGTAATTGTACCATCTAGCAGGTTGGTTACAGTACCTGCTGATGATAATGTACCAGCAGTAATCGTAGCCCCGAGCACGCTGGTAATCGTACCATCTAGCAGGTTGGTTACAGTACCCGCCGATGATAATGTACCAGCAGTAATGGTAGCGCCGAGCACGCTGGTAATCGTACCGTTTAAGAGGTTGGTGACCGTACCCGCCGATGATAGTGTACCAGCAGTAATGGTAGCGCCGAGCACGCTGGTAATCGTACCGTTTAAGAGGTTAGTGACCGTACCCGCCGATGATAGCGTACCGGCGGTAATGGTAGCGCCAAGCACGCTGGTAATCGTACCGTTTAAGAGGTTGGTGACCGTACCCGCCGATGATAGTGTACCGGCGGTAATGGTAGCCCCAAGCACGCTGGTAATCGTACCGTTTAAGAGGTTGGTAACCGTACCCGCCGATGATAGTGTACCGGCGGTAATGGTAGCCCCGAGCACGCTGGAGATCGTACCATTAAGGATGACTGTAGTCAGATTTCCGCTGGAATCGGTGGTGAGAGGGCGGTCAATCAGTGTGGAAGGGTCCCGCCCGAAGATCAGCGTTCGCAGATTATCGGGGTTTGCTTGAAACGAACTGAAATTTGGCAAAAGAGTTCATCCTCTCATAATAGAATAGGCCGAGTAACCCGCCCACAGTAAAAATCCCAAACCGTCGTCTGGGCTTTCAAATAGATAGGCAGTGATTCAAGTAGAGCAATAGCCTGTACAGCTGAACAATAACCATTCGAATGGTGTGATATTACTATATGGAAAAACTCTGGTAATGCTTGGGCAGTAAAATAAAAAAACAGCCCCATCCTTGTCCAGAGTCAAAACTTGACGATTGGAACAGTTAGGGTTATTTTTCTTAAAATGGGTTAAACATGGGAATCCTGCTTAATAGGCTACTAATAATGAATTCCAACGAAAAGAGGGCGCCTATGGAACGCTGCTTATTCATACACGGCTTCACAGGAGGGGAATACGAAATCTCTCCGCTAGCGCAATTCCTGGAACAGCATCAGTACCCTGCCCGAACCTTTACGCTAAAAGGACATGGGGGGAGCCGGCACGACCTGCTTCAGTCCGACAGGCAGGGTTGGCGGCAGAGCGCCGAAGACCAGCTGCAAGAGATGTTGAATGATGGCGACAGGGTGCACCTGATCGGTTTTTCCACCGGAGCGCTTATTGCTTCCCACTTATCTGTGCAGTACCGGGAACAGATCAAGTCGCTTACGCTGCTGTCTACACCTGTTTTTCCGCTTAACCTGCTGGAGATTCTGAAGACCCTGGGCAGCCCGGTTATGATCCGGAATTACCTGAGCAAGTTCGGCTCTACTCCGGCGAAGGCTACAAGGGAATTTCAACGTTTGGTGCGTGAGAGCTTTGAGATCTATCCGCAGATTGAGACCCCGACCTTAATTGTTCAGGGCGGCAGGGATCATTTGGTGAGAGCAAAAAGCGCGGCCTATCTGCACCGCACCATCCCCTCGGCAAGCAAACGTGTATTAATGGTGGAGCGAAGCGGCCATATGTTGTGCCACTGCGAAGACAGCAGCCTAATAATGGATGAGGTGCTGCAGTTTATTCAAAGCTCCGGCAGAGCTTCAATAAATAAGCTGCAGGGATACTCAGCGAAATAACAAAACCTCCTTCACGGGTTAACGTGGAGGAGGTTTTTAACGACTCAGGGACATGCCTTATTCCGTTGACATCTCTAGATGGGTATGATAGTTTCTATTTAAGGAAACCGGTTTCCCTTACTATTCTTAATGTTGACTCCCGCGGAATTAACTCCGGCTTCAGCAGCAGCCCGCGGCCAGCTTCATTTTTGCCGTCAATCCTTTCCATTAACAACTCACCGGCCGATACCCCCAGATGAAAAGTGTCCAGATTAAGCGAGGTTAATGGCGGTGTGGTGTAGCGGGACAACGGATATTCATCAAAGGTTGCAATTCCAAGCTCAGCGGGAATTTGTACCCCCAGCTCTCTTGCAGCCTGCAGTGCCCCAAATGCGGCAAAATTACTCATACAGATCAGGGAATCCGGCGGCGTTTCGCTACGCAGCAGCTGTTTGGCCGCTTGATAGCCTACCGCCTCTTCTGCCGCGCCATTCATAATCCATTGCTCGGGGAGGGATAGTCCGGCTTTTAAAAGTTCCTCCCTGCAGCCTTCCAGCCGGCGGATGAAGAGAGGATCTCCCTCCTGACCGCCAACAAAAGCAACGGCAGAATAGCCTTCCTCGAGCAGATGCCGGGTGAGCATTCTACCGCCAGCTTCGTTATCGAAATCGGCCCAGCATTCGGAGCCGGCAACTTCCCCCAGCGAAATATATGGGAACTGGAGCCGGTTGAGCTCCATGCATAGTTCCTCTGTAAGCACCGAGGTGTTGGCGATAAGGCCATCGACCCTCTTGCTTCTTACGAGCCTGTGCAGGAAATGGCCCTCCGGGTGGTTATGCTCCACATTGGCGATGGTCAGTTCATATTTCATGGATCCGATTACACTTTCAATGCCGCCGATGATGCTGTAGAAGAACTGATTCAAGAATTCACTGGATTTGGACATGTCGATCAACAGCCCAATATTGCTGCTGCTCTGACGGGCTAAACCTGTGGCGATGCTGCTGGGTGTGTAATTCATTTGTTTCATGATTTCTCTGACCTTATGTTTGGTTTCCTGCGAGATTTTCGGTGAATCATTCAGCACCTTAGAAACTGTGGATTTGGCTACACCTGCCGCTGAGGCGATATCCGTAATCGTTACCTTCATAGTTTTCCCTCACGATCCAGCCGGATTTTTTGAAAAAATAAGGATTATAGGTTTCAAACGGCGTAGCCGTTTCTGCTAATGACCAAGACATAAACCCATCATACAATAAAAGGAGCTCGTATCATATGACCCGCTGGTTTCTATACCATACTGCTGAAGATCCCTTTGCTTTTCCGGTTGGCCCCGGCAGCTTGAAGCTGCGACTTTTCGTACAGAATGGGCAGCACTTGACCTGCACCGTGATTCATTCTGACCGCTATGACTCGCCGGGGAGCGAAATCCCGCTTCCAATGGAGCGGATCGGCTCTGCAGGAGCTTATGAGATTCATGAAGCTATCCTTCCATCAGTAACTGGCAAATGCAGATACTTATTCCATGTCATGAACCCAGCCGGGGAATATTTGTGGTATGGAGAGAGAGGGATAGCAGAGAACAGAGAGCATGCCGGATCTTTTCAATATGCTTACATGCACCAGCCGGAAGCGGTTAAGATTCCCTCCTGGAGCCAGGATGCGGTAGTCTATCAGATTTATCCCAGCAGCTATAACGGAGGCAATCTGAAAGGGATATTGGACAAAATCCCTTATCTACAGCAGCTGGGCATCACAGCTATGTACATGACGCCCATATTTGAGTCTCCTTCCGAGCACAAATACAATACCTCTGACTACTACAAGGTCGACCCAACGTTTGGCACAACAGCGGATTTGAGGGCTGTGGTGGATCAGGCTCACCACCATGGAATCAGGGTACTGCTGGATGCCGTATTCAACCATGCCGGTGATACGTTTTTTGCCTTCAGGGATGTGCTTGAGCATGGGGAGAGTTCCCGGTACAAGGACTGGTTTCTAATCCACTCCTATCCGGTGGTACAGACCCCTTCTCCAAACTATGAGACCTTTGGCAAAGCTGAGGCGCATATGCCCAAGCTGAATATGGACAACCCGGAAGTTGCGGATTATATGATGGAGGTAGCCAAGCATTGGGTACGTGAGGCGGGGATTGACGGCTGGCGTCTGGATGTGGCCAATGAGGTGTCTCCAAAGTTCTGGACGCGGTTTCGCCGGGAACTCAAAGCAGAATTCCCTGAGCTGCTGCTGATTGGTGAGATCATGCATGGTTCCGGGCCTTGGCTCAGAGGCGACCAGTTCGATGGCGGCATGAATTATGTCCTGCGCGATGCGGTGCTGGAGTTCTTTGCTGAGCAGTCAACTGGACCGGTGCGCTTTATGGAGCAAGTAATCCATCAGGAAGCGTTCTGCAACGATCAGGCGAATGCGGCCATGTTCCAGCTGCTTGGCAGCCATGACACGCTGCGTTTTTTAACGGCCTGCAAGCAGGGTGGGCGGGGCTGGAACCATGAGGAAACGGCGATGTACCGGATGAGGCTTGCAGTGTTCTTTCAAATGACCTATATCGGTATGCCTATGATTTATTATGGTGATGAGGTTGGCATGGAGGGTGCGACAGATCCGCACTGCAGACGGCCGATGGTATGGCGCGAGCAAGAGCAGAACAGCACACTCCATGCCTGGTATACACGGCTGATCGGTCTAAGGAAGAAATATGAGGTGCTGCGTAAAGGTTCTTTCCGTCCCTGGTTCACGGATGAAACCCGCAATGTTCTAGGTTACGTCCGGTCCAGCGGGCAGGAGAAGATAGGGCTGGTCATTAATAATTCCCCTAACCGCTATCATCTGGAGGTGGACCGTTTCCGCTCCGGCACCCCGGAGTTAACCGACCTGCTGACAGGAACAACGATCTGTAATAATGATCGTCTGGTTGTGGAGCTTGAACCCTTCGGCTGTCTAATGCTCTATTAGAGTAAGCTGTACCTGTTCCATGCTGACAGGACAGGACGCCGTCTGAAGATCAGGTGGAATGGCTGCAATTACTTCCGTTTTTTCACAGCTTTGTATTCCGCATTCTCCCACTGCTTCAGTAAGGGATATGGATCGAAGGCCCACTCCGTAATCCCCCGGTCGCGGTAGATTCCATAATGCAGGTGAGGCGGAAACTTGCCTTGAGTGCCCGGGTTGCCGTAGCCGGAGCTGCCGACCCAGCCGATCGTTTGGCCGGGGGCCACAATATCTCCACGGGAGAGTGATTTCTCATACCCTGCCAGATGGGCGTAGTAATGATAGCGGTTTTCGATATCGCGTATACCGATCCGCCAGCCGCCGTAGCGGTTCCAGCCCTTGGTTTCCACGATTCCAAAACAGGTGCTGCGCACAGTCATGCCGTGAGGTGTGAACAGGTCTGTCCCTTCGTGGATACGCGCTCCGCCCCAGCTTCTGCCGGTGCCCCAAGTGCTGTGATAAGAATAGAGGGAGCCCACCGGCAGAGGAAAAGCACTGCCCGACAAATCAAGCCGTCCGAAATGCTCGTACAGCTTGGCAAACTGTGCTACCCGCTGCGCTGCCCTGCCGTTATGGTAATATTCCCACACACCGATATTGAAATCGCTGGCAGAATCCCCGTATTTCATCAGATGCCTTGCCATACTGTAGAGTACATCAGCATCATTCCCGGGATCGGCCACACCGTCGCCGGACCCATCCTTTCCGAGTCCTCCAAAAAATCCGATGGATTGCGGGGCCTGGTCCGCTTGATCCGGGTTCAGCGGTCCGCACCATACCGGTGCGGGGATGCTGATTCCGGTAAGACGGGGATTGGCGGGCTCCGCGGTTCCGCTTTTCTTTTTGGCAATCGTCCGTTCATATTGGTCAATAGCAGCGAAACGGAACCAGGCAACCCCTGTAGCAGCACTCATTTGATCATATAGCTCCTTGCGGCGGGCAGAGAGAGTGTCTTTGTCTGACACAGTTCCAGTACGGACTGAGGGAAGGCGTAATTCTGCAGCCGCTGCCCCCGGATAGCTTGTTCCCCATAGCATGGCGGCGGCTGACAGACAGAGTACTGTTTTTCGTATTGCAGCAATTCTGAATTGAGCCGGCATGTTTACAACCTCCTAGGTCCGGGTGCTGATGTGTTAACAAGTTTTTATCAAGAGCACCCTTGGGGTGCTTTTTGTTCTTATTCCTTATCTTTCCTGTCTCTGTCTTTCCTGTTGGAACGGGCAGCTATAAGCGGTACGCAGTATCGGTGCTCCGGAATCATCAGCTTTGATAAGGACGGCGTAGCCGTTTCTACTTGTAGAGTGGAGCAAATGGGCTTATTTTATCCATCCTTGCCCAAAGGTTCACAAAAACAGGCAAATGGCCCTTGCACATGCTATAATATGAGGCAGCAAACTTTAATGGATGCAACTAAATATTCAGGCGAAAGCGGGGTTCTTCACTTTGACTAATCGGACAGCCAAACAACCCAAGCCAGACTGGATCAAGATCAAGTTAACGACGGGTGAACATTATCAGGAAATTAAAGGCATGATGCGCTCCAAAACTCTACATACCGTATGTGAGGAAGCGCGATGCCCGAATATCTATGAATGCTGGGCTAACCGCACGGCTACTTTTATGATACTGGGTGACATTTGTACCCGGGCCTGCCGGTTTTGTGCCGTAAATACAGGTCTGCCTACGGAGCTCGATCTTTTGGAGCCGGAGCGTGTGGCTGAGGCTGCCGAGGGGATGCAACTGAAACATTGTGTGGTCACGAGCGTGGCCCGTGATGATCTGAAGGATGGCGGTGCACAGATTTTTGCCGAGACCGTAGCTGCAATCCGTAAGCGCCTTCCGCTGTGCAGTGTAGAGGTGCTGATACCGGATTTTCTGGGCGACCGGGACAGTCTTGAAATTGTAATGAACAGTCGTCCGGATATACTGAACCACAATATTGAGACGGTAGAGCGGATGTCTGACCGAGTGCGGGCGCGGGCCAAATACCGCCGTTCCCTGGAACTGCTGGGCAGAGCCAAGGAGATGAAGCCGGACATCCCAACCAAATCCAGCATTATGCTTGGCGTTGGCGAGGAATGGGATGAGATTTTGCAGGCGATGGATGACCTGCGGTCGGTGGATTGTGATATATTGACATTGGGCCAATACCTGCAGCCTTCACCAAAGCATCTGAACGTGGAGAAATATTATACTCCTGAGGAATTCGCCCAGCTCAAGGAGGAGGGGCTGAAGCGCGGCTTCAGCCATGTGGAGTCCGGCCCGCTGGTGCGCAGCTCTTATCATGCGCATGAGCAGGTGAAGTCCGCTACCGCTGCCCGTGAAGAGCGTTCCGTTTCTTTATAAGCTCTTACAAATTTGCGCAGCAAATTTGTCCCGTGACGGAGTCACAGTTAATGTTTAATCTTTAATCTATAGTCTTTAGTCTTTAATCTTTAATCTTTAGTCTTTTAGTCTTTTAGTCTTTAGTCTTTTAGTCTTTAGTCTTTAGTCTTTTAGTCTTTAATGAAGTGGGTCGTTGTGGAGAGTTGGAGCGCAGCAATCAACTTGCTTTTGATTTTTGCTGCCACCTCCCGCGTTGAGGGAGTCATGGAGAGGGATTTTGGAATTGGAGGAGCGCCAGCGTCCGCCTTTGTCTGCAGATTTCAACCGCTTATTGCGGTTCAATCAGAGAAATCTGCAGACAACAGCGGCCGGAAATCCAAAAACCCGCGGAATGACGGCCATCAACGCCCCCCTCTTAGTTTAATTTGAAAGGCAGGCGACAAACGCTTGATCGTTATAGGTGGAAAGGGCTACGAGCTCGTATTGGATCATAAGGACGGCTGGAACCCGGAGGCATTTCGCGGAAGATACAGTGAAGTGCTGGACAGGTACGATTACATTATCGGGGATTGGGGCTATAGCCAATTACGCCTGAAGGGCTTTTACCGGGATAACCACCCGAAGGTGAATAGGGATACCGCCATTTCAGGTATGGTGGATTACATTAATGAATACTGCAACTTTGGCTGTGCCTATTTTGTGCTCCACAAGCTGAAGGAAATGCCGAAAGAAGGCACCTTCAAGGATATTCTGATCAAAGAAATTCCTGAGCCTGGAATGGAGGATGAACTTGAGCAGGCTGCGGTAGAACCAGCTGTAACTGCAAGGGTTCTCCGGGAGCATGTCTCCAAGCCTTCTTCCAATTCTAATCCGGCAGCCCGTGACAAGAACATGGGCGGGGCACCCAAAGAGAACGGAGCGAAAGACAGACCCGTTCGTGAGCATCAAAGCCGGAATCACCGCAATAAAGAAAGTCAGGGCAGAAGAAACAACAAGGATTCCCAGGGCAGACCACCGCAAAACCAGCCCCAGAATCCTTCCTAAGATCATTAAGAAATACACAAAAAGGTGTCGCAGTAGCCAGCTCTGAACTGGCTTCCGTGACACCTTTTTAAATGAAAAAATATGGTCTGTATGTTTATAGATGATGTTGCTTTTCTAATGGGTATGATGGAAATTGTACTTGTTTGCAAGGAACTTCAAGAGCGAGCAAATTGGAATTAGTGAACTTAAATTTACTCAAGAGCGATCCGCAAGCGGTGCGAGTTGGAATAATGGACTTCCGTCAAGAAAGTGGACATAAAAAAATAGATTTATGCGGTCTTTTTCTTTTTGAACTTCGCTGCAAATTGGACAGGGGAAAGATAACCCAGTGCACTGTGGATTCGCTTGCGGTTATAAAAAAACTCAATATACTGGAACATCTCATCCTGCGCTTGCTGTTTTGTTTTGAATTTGGTGCAATAGACAAACTCTTTCTTTAGGATGCTATGAAAGGATTCGATACAGGCATTGTCATAGCAATTCCCCTTGCGGCTCATGCTCGCCTTCATACGGTATTTGTTCAGGCGT